>JACQUC010000128.1 GCA_016210495.1 Chloroflexota bacterium | reverse complement strand
GCGGTTACCGGGAGAAATCTCGGTCCCGGGTTCGAATCCCGGTCCCTCCGCCCAGTCTTTTCTTGCGCCGCGTCGAGCACCTTGTTATAATACGGACAGGTGCACGCGCCCGTAGCTCAGTGGATTAGAGCGTTGGGTTGCGGACCCAAAGGTCGGAGGTTCGAGTCCTCTCGGGCGTGCCCCCTAGCCACTTTCGAGTGGCTTTTCTTGTTGAAGTGATTCCCCCTTGCGCTACTTCGTGGGCACCCAGGCCCTGCCGGACACAAAGGCGCTGACATACCAACCAATGACAGTGCCGTAGAAGAACGTGTGCGCGACGAAGCCGTTCCAGAACTGGTCCACCATCGTGAACTGCGGCCAGAAGATGGGCGCTATGATCAAGAAGTTGACGACCCAGAGCGCCAACCCGAAGATTGTCCCGAAGAGGAGCAGCAGTCCAACCGACGTGCTAATCTGATTGGTGAGCGCCAGCAAATACACGAAGATCACGCCGTATACTGCCGAGAGCACTAGGTGCACGACCAACCCCGTTATCACAGCCGTGGCCAGCGGGAATGCCGGCGAAAGCGCCTGTGTGCCAATCGCTAGAGATGCGATCAATCTTACAGGATCGAAGAAAGACAGACCCATAGTAGCCGCCGCCGCCATCTCGAATATGGCGAAGACGATGCCCGCCACTATCCCGCCGATGATGCCGTGCACTAGCAGGTCGCTTGATGATCGTCTTTCGATTGCCATTGCACTGTCCTCCGATTCTGAATCCCAGCGGCGACGATTTCCTGCGCCACAGAGCGGTTGCACTTCGTCGCCAGTTGTTACTATGCTGCAAGTTCCAAGCCAGTCTCCAGCGCGGCGGATCGTCGAGGCGTGTACGTGGCAGGCCAGTGCGACCCTGTGGGGACGTTGCACGCGACGTCCCTTCAAGATCACTGACCCCGGTCGGCCCTTCGGCTGTCCGGGGTCAGCGTGCTTGGCGTGAGCAGGCCTAATCGTAGGAGCGGGTGGATGACTGCACGGAGACAGTAACTCGCTCTCAACCGGGACATCAAACAAATCGGACCAGGTTGCCGTCAAGGTCCAACTCGACGAAGTGATGGACCTTGCCGGTGCGGTACAACTTGCACTGGTTCTCCGGGCGATTGTCGATGGCCTGTCGAGGCGTGTGGACGATGTCCACACACCAGTCATCCATCACCTCTTCCGACAAGCAGGGTCCGCTGCTCAGGTCAATACCCTCTCGCCGCTTGCGCTCGTAGAGATCTTTGGCCAATCTGATGGCCGTGTCCTTTCCGGTCTCTGCCACGGGCTCCTCACCTCCTCCACGATCCAAAATACGACGGCTCTTACATCCTGCAAAATATGTGCCACACGTCTCACAAAGACTGGTGCTTGGCACCAATATTGCTACCTGACTGTACAGCAACCGCTTTACGATCTGGTCGCGCGCGAACAGGCCTCTCAAACGACCGGCCCTACGCGATGGCGGGCACTTCCCGACGCCCGGGCGAGAAAAGGCTGGGTCTTGCACCCCATCGTCGGCGAGATTGTTCTCCGCGCCACCATACCATCGGCAGGCGGCATAAATGGCGCAAGGAGGTAATGATGCCAGGTAAATTGATTGGCGAGATGATCGAACGTCAGCGGTTCTGGCTGGACCCGCTCGGGGATGCGCTCGGCAACCTCATCTCTCGTTGGAAAGCGACAGGCGGCGATAACGCCACGCAGGTGTTGGATTTTCTTCACGGTGTGTGGCTGGAGCATCCTCAGCATCCTGCTTTGACTGATGCCACCATTGGCGCCTGGACTGTGGGGTTCCTGGCGGATGCGTTGGACGCAGCAGCCCCAAGCGAGAACCTCAAGCAATGCGCCGACGGGTCCATCGCCCTGGGCGTGATCTCCGGACTGGGGACGGCGGCAACGGGCCTGGCGGATTGGCACCATCTCGGTGGGCGGAGTCGGCGGCTCGGATTGATGCACGGCGTGCTCAACCTGTCCGCCCTTTCTCTCTACACGGCAGCGCTGGCCCTGCGCTGTGCGAAGCGGAGGTCGGCGGGAAGAAACCTGGCGATGGTGGCCTACGGCGTCGCCAGCGTGTCAGCCTACCTGGGCGGTGAGCTCGTCTTCGGCGCGGGAGTGGGCGTCAATCGTGGTGCCTGGGAGAGGCCGGCGAAGGATTTTGTGGCCGTGCTGCCGGAGGGAGAACTGGAGGAGAACACGCCGCGGCGCGTCACCGCAAACGGCGCTTCGGTTGTGCTGGTGCGACGCTACGGTCGCATCCACGCCCTGGCGGAGACCTGCTCGCACCTCGGCGGTCCATTGTCCCAGGCTCATCTGAAGGAGGGTACCATCGTCTGTCCGTGGCACGGCTCGCAGTTTGCGCTGGACGATGGACGGGTCGTTCACGGCCCCGCCACTTTCCCGCAGACCGCATACGACGTGCGTGTCAAAGACGGGCAGATTGAGGTGAGGGGCCGGGGGTAGCCGACACGTAGCCGCATCCCTTTAGGGTGCGCGTGCCTGTTCGAGTGCCGAGAGGTCTGAGCGATGGCGGGTCCGCATTAGGCGGACTGTGGCGAGGCCATCTTCGCGCCGGCCTGGTGCAGCAAGGGCGTGGGGCCTTGACTAATCAACGCCCTACGCAGGCTGAAGCCTTCGGCTACGGGTCCATACATGGGGGCTTGCTTTTTGGATGTGAAAGTGGTACATAAAGTACTGCCTCGTGCAACGGACACCGTTTGCTGCCTTCTGACGTCTGAAGGGGGCGGTAAACGCAGTTTGCCCTGCCGTGCACGATGCGATACCGTGGCCTGGGGGCTGGGAGTATACCTTGGCGAACCTGATGGGGCTGCTGCTCGGTACGCCGGCAGCCAGACTTCAGAGCATCGCTCGGTTTTGGCAGCTTTCGGATAACAACGAGCCGAGGGTTCTTATCTCGGAGCTTTACAACGAGATGACCGACGATCAAGCGGTCAAGTCCATCTTCGAGCGCTTAGTTCCCCGCGAGAAACTCGTCCTCAGCCACGTCCTGAGCGAGCCCAAGGGTTGGGTCGCCCTCAACGATCTGTTCAACGCTCTCCCTTTTACGATGGAGGAAACCGAGCGCTTACTGTCGCGGCTGGAGGATGGTGGCGTACTCGCCCTCGAGCTTGCTAGAGTTAGCGGCAACGAGGTCGTGGAGTGGACGACTTATCCCAACAGGTCTCGCCCGGCGACGGTAATGAAGGTGGCGTTTGTGCCGGCGGACCTGAAACGCGTTTTCCAGCGCATGCAGCACCAGATTGCCTCGGGGGACCAGAGCGACAGGACCATTCACAAGGTGCTGGGAGCCCTCGACCTGTCGCAGTTGCAGGCTGTGGGCGCGCGCTGGCACGTTCCCCAGGCGGACCAGTGTTTCAAACGAGAGCTAATCGCTTCTCTCGAGGCGGCGATTTTGGAGCCCGACCGGGTCGGCCGAGTTCTGGAGGAGTTAGGGCCCTGCTGCCGTTCTCTTTACGATCTTGTTCGTAGCCGGGGAGGAAGGATGGGTCTCGACGAGGTGCGCAGCGCATCTGGCCTCGCCGAAGGGGACCTTAGGCACGGGATTGCGGCGCTTAGCGGGCTGCTTATCTTGCAGGAGACGTACGTGGGAGGGGATCGGCATCTTTGCATTCCCCTTGGCGTCGCCCCCCAGGAGGCAGTGCCGGTGGCCTCGAAGCCCGCGAGGTTGACCGAAACAGCACGGCCAGGCAAGTGCTCGCTCACTGACTGCACATTCTTCTTCGACCTGCTGGTTCTTCTGGACTATTTTCGCCATAACGAGGTGCGGCTGGAAGGCAACGAGCGTCGCATTCCCAAACAGCACGTCGTTCGCCTCAGGGAGCAGTTGGCGTTTGATCCCCGGGATGATCGTGGGACGGTGAGGCTGCACTACCTGTTTCACGTAGCCAGAGGCCTGAGTTTGTTGCACGTGAGCGATGGCGACCTGCTTCCCACCGAGAAAGCAGGTCGCTGGCCAGCTCTTGGCGTGGTACAACAGGCCCGCGCCATTTTTCAGTTTTGGCAGGAAGACGACGGCTGGCGACGCCCTCACACTTCTTATCCCGACGATTGGAATGCGGCAACTTACAGGACGTTGCGCGAGCGCATCGTGGCGGTGGTGGGCGAATGCCGCTCGGATAGTTGGTACTCCGCGGAGTCCATCGTCCAGGCGATTGTCGGCGCCAATACCGCCGGCTGCAGGGAATTGGTCCAAATCTACTGGCAGCCCGGCTTGGCAATTCGGGACCGGCAACAGATGGAGGCATGCGTCGTGGCAACGGTGGTCACCTCACTGTTCCATTGCATTGGAGCCGTCGCACTCGGTTACGATGAGCAGCTCAGGCCGAGCGCCATCAAGGTCACTCGATTGGGCGCCTGGCTATTTGGAAATGGGCCTGCGCCGGAAGCGAGGAATCAGGATGGCAGGTTACTCGTTCAGCCAAACTTCGAAGTGAGCGTTGTCGAGCCCGAAACAGATGTATGGTATCAGTTGCTGAAGTTCACCATTACGGTGAGCGTGGCCCGAGCAAGCGTTCACCAGATTACCAAACGAAAGGTTCAACAGGCCATCTTGTCGGGGTTGTGCGTCGGGGAGCTGCTGGGATTTCTACGCCAGCACAGCACGACCGAG
Organism: Chloroflexota bacterium; assembly: GCA_016210495.1. The sequence goes on along the minus strand of JACQUC010000128.1, from coordinate 56,342 downwards.
CTTCCAGCGAACGTGGTGTCGTCGATTGAGGAATGGGCGAGAGGCCTGGCCAACCCATAGGTGTGCTGTGCCAAGATCGTTATCGGAGCTTCGCAATGTGCTTGTCGACCTGGACGGCGTCGTCTATAGGGGCAACCTCCTTCTTCCGGGCGCAGCCGAGCTGTTCGAGTTTTTTCGGAGCTCCGGCATATCCTTCGCCTTTGCCACGAACAATTCGACGGCCACGCCATACCAATACATGGTCAAGCTGCGAAGCCTGGGCATTGGCGTCGAGGAGGGGCTCATCTTCACGGCGGGGCAGGCGGTGGCCCATTACCTACAAAAGGTGGCGCCGGCAGGCGCTGGTGTATACATCATCGGCGAAGATGGACTTGTCCAGCCGGTGCTGGAGGCGGGCTATTGGATAGACAAAGCCTCCCCCGCGTTTGTGCTCGTAGGGCTGGACAGACAGTTCACCTTTGCCAAGCTTGCCGAAGCGTGCGTGGCGATTGGCAAGGGGGCGAAACTGGTAGCGAGCAATCCCGATCCAAACCAGCCCGTCGAGACGGGGCTGCTCCCCGGAAGCGGTGCGCTGGTCGCGGCGATCAGCGCTTGCTCGGGCGCCAAGCCGGTGGTGGTGGGAAAGCCAAGTCCGGACATGCTGCTTTTTGCGATGAACAAGCTGGGCTTTCGAAAAGAAGTCACCGCGTTTCTTGGGGATCGACTGGACACCGATGTCCGGGCCGGGAAAGCGGCCCGTGTGACGACGATACTGGTGCTGACAGGCTCCACGACGCCCGAGGACCTGCACGACTCACGACTCCAGCCCGATTTCGTGTTCGACGACCTGGTAGCGCTAAGAACGGCGCTGGAGAAAGCTCAAAAATAGGGGGAGCCGTGAGGTTATGGTATAATAGCTCGCGAGGTAAGCTCGTAGCCTCGCTGCGCGGTTCGGTTGGCCATCCCCGTCTCTGGCGTTTTTGAGAAGAGAGGAACGGCAATAATGGTGGTTCGTCGCCTCGGCGGCACAGGATCTCCCGTGGATGAGTTCGATTCTGAAGATAGCAACGGGGACTGCGTGGAAATCAAAGTTGCCCCTTCGGTTGCAGAGCTGAAGGGAATCGCTACGAAGCTGCGAAGGCACATCGTGCAAATGACCGGTGAAGCGTGCTCTGGACATCCTGGTGGCTCGCTATCTTCGGCGGAGATCGTCACCGCCCTCTTCTTTGCAGTTATGCGGCACAGGCCCAGCGATCCCACGTGGCCAGAGCGGGATCGTTTCGTCCTCAGCAAAGGGCACGCCGCGCCCGTGCTTTACGCGGCGCTGGCGGAGGCAGGGTATTTTCCAGTGGAATGGCTGCGCACCCTGCGCAAGCTGGGCAGTTGTCTTCAGGGCCATCCGGACATGCGCCGTACGCCGGGTGTGGAAACGTCGACTGGTTCACTCGGGCAGGGGCTGTCCGTGGGCAGTGGCATGGCTCTGGCGGCCAAGCTGGATGGACGAGGCTACCGTGTCTACGTAATTCTTGGCGACGGGGAGTCGAACGAAGGTCAGGTCTGGGAGGCGGCGATGTCGGCCGCCCATTATCGCTTGGACAACATTACGGCAGTCCTCGATCACAATGGCCTGCAAATCGACGGGCCCAACGAGCAAGTTATGCGCCTGGAGCCCGTCGCCGACAAATGGCGCAGCTTTGGCTGGCGCGTGATCGAAGCGGATGGCCACGACTTCTCACAGTTGCTGGGCGCCTTCGATCTGGCGGCCCAGGTGACGGGCCGCCCGACGATCGTCATCGCCCGAACCACAAAAGGCAAAGGCGTCTCCTTTATGGAGAACGTCGTGGATTTTCACGGTAAGGCTCCTACCCCGGAACAGATGGAGCTGGCACTAAGGGAATTGCAGGACTAGATGGGACTGAGGACTGGGGGGACGATCAAGCTTGGGCTATCCACCAGGGAGGCCTACGGGCGGACGCTGCTGGCGTTGGGACGGGAGTATCCTGATTTAGTCGTTCTCGACGCCGACCTCGCCAAGTCCACGATGACGAAGCTGTTCGCCGACGCGTTCCCGGAGCGATTCTTCGACTGCGGCGTGGCCGAGCAAAACATGATTGGCCTTGCGGCAGGGCTTGCCTCGTGTGGCAAGCTCGTTTTCGCCAGCAGTTTCGCCGTCTTCGTCCCGGGCAGGTCTTTCGACCAGTTGCGCATGTCAGTAGCCTACTCCTTTGCGAATGTAAAAATCGCCTCTAGCCACGCCGGCTTGACGGTTGGCGAAGACGGGGCATCGCACCAGGCCATCGAGGACCTGGCTTTGATGCGGTCGTTGCCGGGCTTCGTCATCGTCGTGCCCGCGGATGAGGTTGCCACGGCGTGGGCAACCCGTGCCGCTATCGAGCACATCGGGCCGGTATACCTCCGCCTCGGAAGACCCAAGCATCCCCTCATTTATGACGAGGGTGACGAGTTCACCCTTGGCAAGGCGGTGATGCTGCGCGACGGGCCGGACGCCACCATCGTCGCCAACGGCCGAATGATGGCCGAGGCGCTGCTCGCGAGAGAAATCCTGCACTCCAAAGGTCTATCTGTGCGAGTGCTAGACCTGCACACCGTCGAGCCGCTGGACCGCGAGGCGCTGGTCGACGCCGCGAGGCAGACCGGCGCCGTGGTGGTTGCCGAGGAGCATCTGTTGAGCGGTGGCACGGGAAGTGCCGTGGCGCAGTTGCTGGCGGAGGAGTGTCCGGTGCCAATGGAATTCGTGGCCATTCGCCAGTGCTACGGCCAATCGGGTGATCCCGACGGACTGCTTCGCAAGTATGGTCTGACCGCGGACGATATCGTCATCGCGGTGGAGAAGGCTGTCGGTCGCAAGCAGGCTGGAACTGTGCACAGTCTCGTATTCACGGCGCCGGACAAAGAAACCTAAGTCTTATGGCCCTCATCGAAAGCCTCAAACGCAAGCTGCTGCTGTCGCTCGTCTTCGGATTGGTGGTCATCCTCGCCCTGGTGATCTACGCCGACCTGCCCAAGATAGGACAGGCGCTAGGCGGGTTCAAATGGCAATACTTGCCGGCCATCCTGGGGCTGACTCTCCTCAACTATGCGCTACGTTTCGTGAAATGGCACCTCTACCTGCGTCTAATCGGAATCCCACCGATAGGCCCGCGGGATAGCTTCTTGATCTTCTTCAGCGGGCTTTCGATGAGCATGACGCCGGGCAAGGTCGGCGAGTGGCTGAAATCGTATCTGCTCAAGGAGCGGACAGGGACGCCGATAGCGGCCTCAGCGCCGATCGTGATGGCAGAACGTCTGACCGACGGGTTGGCGCTGCTGTTGCTGGCGCTGGGCGGGCTGCTTATCTATGGCTACGGCTGGGAAGTTCTGCTGGTAGTCCTCGTGGGCAATATGCTCGTGGTGGTGATATCGCAGCACCGGCCGCTGGCGATGCGGATCCTATCGTTTGGTGAGAGGCTGCCACTGGTTGCGAGACGAATCAATCACCTTCACGCGTTCTACGAGAGCTCGTACCAGTTGTTGCGACTAAAGAACCTGTTGTGGGCGGTGGCCATCGGGTTCGTCTCGTGGTCGGGGGAATGCGTGGCGTTCTATTACGTCTTGGTCGGCCTCGGCCAGGAACAAAGCCCGATGCTGCTTATCCAGGCTGCCTTTGTACTGGCGGCTTCTTCGCTCGTCGGGGCGGTTTCGATGCTTCCCGGTGGCCTGGCCGCGGCCGAGGGCAGCATCACCGGCCTGCTGCTACTGCTAGGCGTGACGGCGGAGCCGTCCACAGCAGCCGCGGCCACGTTGCTCATACGGTTCTGCACGCTCTGGTTTGGCGTGGCCGTGGGCACGGTGGCATTGACGGTGTTCTCGAATCGGCTGAAGGAAGCTGTGGCGATACGTCAGGCCACCGCTCCGCCCCGCGCTCCGTGAACGGAGCGGCTACTGCGAATGCGTGATGCTGGCGATGGCCAGGGCGGCGGCGCCGAGAAGACCGACGTCATCCCCCAACGCCGTTCGCTCGATTCTGAGATGCCTCTTGACGATGTCCATAGCTCTCTCCTGGGCGATAGCTCGCACCGGGTCGAACAGCAGGGGGCCGGCGTTGGAGATGCCTCCTCCGATGACGACCATTTCCGGATCGAACAGGTGAGCCAGGTTGACGACGCCCACGCCCAGCGCCACAGCGGCATCGTGCACAATCTCGCTGGCTAGTGGATCACGCTTCTCGGCTTCGCGCACCACGATTTCCCCGGTCAGCCTGCTCAAGTCGCCGCCAACGGCGTCGAGCATGCTGCTCTTGGACCCCTTTTCAAGTTGGGCTCGTGCCTGTCTGGCAATGGCGGTGCCGGAGGCGAGGGCCTCGAGGCACCCTATGTTGCCACAGCCGCAGCGGGGGCCGTTTAGATCGATGGTCATATGCCCGACCTCGCCGGCGCTTCCTCCTGCGCCAAGGAGCAGCTTGCCGTCAGCGATTACGCCTCCGCCGATGCCGGTGCTGACCGTGAGGTAGATCATGTGGCGAGTTCCTTTGCCAGCGCCAAACATCTGCTCCCCGAGGGCAGCGGCGTTGGCGTCATTGCCTAGGCAGACGGGCACCGGGAATTCGTCTTCAAAAATCTGCTTGAGGGGCACCCGCTCCCAGCCCGGCATGTTCGGGGGGGAAAAGACTATTCCTGTCGATGGATCGAGGGGGCCGGGAACGCCCAGGGCTACGGCGGCCACACGACGAAATCGCTCGGCGCCAAGCAGCTCGGCAACTTTGTCTGTGATCCTCTTGATAACGGCGTCGGGGCCTTCCTCAGCGCGCGTAGGGGTTGCCAGGCGCTTGATTATCCTGCCCTGGAAGTCTATGGCAGCCACACGCAGGGACGTGCCGCCAAGGTCGATGGCCACGATGAAGCTATCGGACGGAGTTTTCGACACGATGACTCCTCTCTCAGGCTAGTTCTCGATGCGAAATGGGCGCGCTGCCCCTACCAGCCGTTGGCGCGTCTCCTAATCAAGTATAAGACAGGAGCAATGGCCGTGACAAGCAGGGAGAAGAAAGACATTAAGAAGAAACTGACTTGATACGACCCCGTGGCATCGCGGGCCAGCCCCGTGATGTAAGGGCCGATAACGATGCTGGCGTTCAGAAAAGTCGATATCACGCCGAATGCAGTGCCCAGATGGTGGGGCGACACGAGCTTCGGCGGCAAGTAAAAGACCGGTGTGGGCACGAGTGCGGCGCCGATGCTTAGAGAGATCAAGGGCAGCGCCAACCATTCGTCCGGCAATAGGGGAACCAGGAGAATGCCGCCGGCAAGGAGTAGTCCTCCAGCGGCGACAAATACCTCTTCGCGGCCAAATCGATCGATCAGGTAGCCACATAGGGGCGCAAGCGGAGGTGAAAGCAGCATAAGGATGCTGGCCAGAAAGCCAGCGGCCTCGATGCTGTAACCTCTCGTCACGAAGTAGTCGGGTCCGAAAGTAAGAAAGGAGATTACGGCCAGGTTAAACATCATCCAGATAACGCCCACGAGCCACGTTGACGTGCCCAGCTTCGAAATAGCCCGGAATGGCGATTGCTCGGTCCGACGGGAGTGGCCATCCGGTGTCGAGGGAGCCGGCCGGTGAAGGGCCAGGAAAACGGCCAGAGCGACAAGGCTGACCGCCACGCTGATCAGTACTGAGCCCTGCCAGCCGATTGCTTCGGCCACAGTCCCCAGAGTGTTCAGTGAGATGATGGCGCCGAGGGGCATTATCGTGGTATAGATACCCACCGCGCGTCCCAACTCCCGGCCGACAAACCACTGCGCCACCACTTGAGGCCCAATCATAAATACCGCGAAGCCGCCGATGCCGGCGATCACCCTGCCGAGCAATAGGATGGGGAATGATTGGCCTCCAGCCACCAATAGCGAGCCCACGATCATACTGGCCAGGGAAATGATGATCAGATATCGCGGGCCGTAGCGGTCGCTGACAATGCCAATAGGAATCGAGAGAAATACGCCCGTCAGGGCGAAGAGGCTCATCAGCAGGCCGGCTTCGGCGTGAGAGAGCTGCAGGTCAGCAATAATCAGGCTCAGGATGGGAGGGATGCCCTGGAATACCAGAGCGGCAGAAAAGAAGACGAGACAAATGGTTCCCAGAATGACCCAGCGGTAGTTTGGCCCTTTGGCGGCACTGCCCTTTGCGACCATAGCGTCTCCTGTATCAGTTCGAGTTCGGTGCAGTATACCACTGACGCGGCAGCCTGTCACGTCGGCGTTGACAGGCGAGGGGTCCTGTGCTATTCTCACGGCAATCGAGCTAGCCGGGAGGATGTTTCGACAATGGCGAAGGACCTGAGGCAATTCCTGCAAGTCGTGAAAGAGGCTGGGCCAGATTATTACGTGGAGGTGAAGAAACCGCTCAACCGCTACCTGGAAGTCGGGGTTATACAGCACAAGCTACACAAGCTGGGCCGCGCGCCGGTGATCTACTGCCCGAAGATCGAAGGCAGTGAGCTGCCCCTCGTATCCTGCCTTTTCGGGAGCTATGAGATGCTGGGGATAGCGCTGGAAATGGAGCCCGGGAAACTGCAGAAGCAGAACATTCTGCACGAGTACAGGAGAAGGGAAGCCGACTCCAAGCCTACTGTGACGGTGCCGCGTGCGGCGGCGCCAGTCAAGGAAGTGGTGCTAACAGGCCAGGATGTAGACCTGGGCGTGCTGCCCATCCCGCATCACGCGCTGCTCGACTCCGGAAAGTATATCACGCCCGGCAATATGATCTGCAGGGACCCGGACACTGGCGCCTACAACGTCGGGATGTATCGCCACGAGGTAAAGAGCAAGAGCGAGCTGGGATGCATGTTCAATCCGGTTCACCACGGCAACTTGATCGCCCGGCGATATGCCGAGCTGAACAGGCCGATGGAGGTGGTGATCTTCCTGGGCCACCACCCCGCGGTTGCGCTCGGGTCGAACTATATGGGCCCGATGGACGTGGACGAGCTGCAAATAATGGGCGGGCTCGTGGGCGAGCCTCTGCGGGTGACGCAATGCGAGACGGTCGACCTGCCGGTTCCCGCCGATGCCGAGATAGCCATCGAAGGGGTGATCGATCCACGCAACATGGTCACCGACGGACCTTTTGGCGAGTACACGGGCTACTACGGCGAGGGCAACAAGAAGTGCTTCCTGATTAAGGTCACCGCCATAACTATGCGCAAGGACGCCATCTTCCACGACCTCGACGCGGCGCACCCCGAGCACATCCTGGCCGGTGTGCTGGGCTACGAGTCGCCGATCTACGACGCGGTGAGGCGGGTCATCCCCACCGTGAAGGCCGTTCACTGTCCCGAAACCGGCGTTTGCCAGTACCACGTGTACGTGTCGATCAAGAAGACGTCGCTGGGACAGGGGAAACTGGCGGCCATGGCGGCTCTTGGCGCGGGCATTCACTCGAAAACGTGTATTGTGGTAGACGACGACATCGATATCTACAATGAGAGAGAAGTGCTCTTTGCGCTGGCCACGCGGCTGGTGCCGGGCCGCGGCATCTCCATCATCGAGAACGCCGCGGGCAACCATCTGGATCCGGCTGCCCTGGACGAAACGCGACTGAAGCATGGGTCGCTGCAGGACCTTCTGATCATCGACGCCACCAAGCCATTGACCTTGCCGACGTTTACGAGAATCACGCCGCCCGAGGATCTTTGGAGCTCGATGAATATCGAGGATTACATCTGACTTACAGCGGTTATGCGGTGACCGATGGGCGATCCGATTGAACCGCAAAGACCGCAGAGAGCGCAAAGGGTCAATTTGGAAATCTTTGCGCACTTTGCGTCCTCTGCGGTTCAACCGCGTCTCACCACGTGGGGGACTGACTTCTTCCGTGCCTTCCGTGTATTCCGTGGTAGAGTCGCACCTCACCCCGTAAGGCCACGACCCCCTAGCCGTTTCTGGCAGGAGCCGTGGCGGCGATTTCCTCGAGGGTTCTGCCTTTGGTCTCCTCGCCCAGGACGACGGTGGAGAGAGCGCCGGCGAAAAGGACGGCGGCAAACATCACGAAAACCATCTCGTAGCCGTTGCTCCAAGTGCCGATCAATACGGCGATGGCACCGGGTACGATGATGCCGGCTACTCTCCCGAACGCCGAGGCCGAGCCCGCGCCGGTGCCACGCAGCCTGGTGGGAAACAGCTCGGCCGTGTAGGCTAGCCACACGCCGCGAACCATAAACAGCGAAAGCGAGATCAGGCTGCCCCAGAAAAGCACCTCGACGGGCGAGCCTGCCCTACCGAACGCATACGAGGCGCCGCCGCAAACCAGGAATGCCGGGGCCAGCAGCCATTTACGCCCCACTTTGTCCACGAGAAACGCGGCTGCGAGCACGGCGGGAATCTGTATGACCGTCAGAACAAGCATATACTGGATGGTGCGCAGGATTTCCAGGCCGCTGGCGGTAAGCAGCGTGGGCAGCCAGACGAAAATACCAAACGAAGCATAAACCATCACGAACGAGAGCAACCAGGTGCAGGCGGTGCGCCTGGCCAACGGCCCGGACCAGATCTCTCTCAAACTAGCTATGAGGCCACCGTTCTCGTGAGCGGGGTTGTTCACCAGGTGGTCGTAGCTAAGACCGTACCTCTCTTTCACCTGCGCCAGGAACTGCCGCGCCTCGTCGAGCCTCCCGCGGGAGATGAGATAGCGCGGCGACTCGGGCATAAACTTATGCAGCACCAACACCCAGAGAAGAGGCAGACCTCCGTAGACGAACGCGATTCGCCAGCCAAATTGCGTCAAGATGAACAGCGAGCCCAGCGCTGCCAGCAGCGAGCCCATCACATAGAAGGTTTCCATCATGGTCGTCAGGCGGCCCCGATGCTTCGCCGGTGCGAACTCGCCGACGAAGGCGCTAACCGCGGGCGTCGTCCCTCCGAGCCCCAGACCCGCGATGAGCTGGAATGCGGCCAGCGAAAGATAGTCCCACGAGACCGCCCCCAGGGCAGTGCCGATGGCCATTGTCGACAGGCTTAGCCGTAGCGTCGAACGCCGGCCAATGCGGTCGGTGAGGTGCCCGAAGAAGATGCTGCCCGGGAGAGAGCCGATGGCCGAAGCCATCGCAACGACGCCGATCTGCATCGGGCTGAGGCCCCATAGGCCGACCAGTTGCGCCAGGGCGAAGCTCGGAACGCCTATGTCCAGGGCATTGAGGAGCAGGGGTACGCCCCCAAAAATCTCTATCTTCCAGTGGAACCGGCTAATGGTTCCATCGGGTAGCGTCGTCGCCAAAACAGTTCCTAATTTAGTAGATCAAACCCGGCGCATGCCGGGTGGAATCGAATACTTCTCGGCAGGTTGAACGTAAGGAGTCGGCACGTCTCGGGTGAAGACATCTGGCTCCGCCTCTCGCTTCCGAACCATGATCCATTTGAGCCAGTTCTCGTTGTCCGTCCGCGGATACTCCTCGCGGAAATGGAAGCCCCGGCTTTCATGTCTGGCGAGCGCCGACGCGATCATCAGCTCGGCGACCCTGATCATACTGCCGACCTCGATGGCCTTGACAAGCTCGTGTGAGGATTGGGCTCCGAGCGACGGGAGCGTCTCCTCGGCCAACCGGCGCACCTTCGCCAGGGCGCGCTGAAGTGAATCCTCGGTCTTGAGGTAGCCGACGTCCACGGGTACCAGAGTCTCCTGTATCCCAGTGTAGGTCGATTCTGGCGCCAGACCGCCGCAATGCGTCGCCGGTGCCACGCGCTTGCGCATCACCTGTCTCGCCGTCCTGGCCTCAGCCGCACCGTAGGGAGAGGCCTGTCGCTCTCGGGACACCTCGGCGGCGCTCATCCCGGCGACCCATCCGGAAACGGCCGTGAAGCCGAGGTTTATGCCGCCGAAAGAATACGTTCCGTGCGGTGGCTCGCAGGTGATATCGCCCGCCGCGTACAGATACTTAACGTTGGTCTCGCAGCGCGTGTTGATATGGATTCCTCCACCAGAGGTGATGGTGCCGTAGAACGAAGGAATCCACTCCACGGGCGTGGAAAACGGGTCGATGCCGGCACGGTCCCAGAGCAGGAATGACTCCGGCAGGATCTTGCGACAGAGGGCACGATCCTCGGGCGAGGCCGCCGACATATCCAGATGAATGGGCCCTCGCCCTTCCCTGATCTCCCGGCAGAAGGCGAGAACCAGGTCCTGCAGTCGCGCCCGGTTGCCCAGCACGGGGTGGTATTTCCACATAAACTCCTCGCCGGCGGCGTTCAGGAACTTGCCTCCAATGCCCACGTACAGGTTGAGGCCGTGAATATCGTAGTTCCGGGCGCACGTGTTGTTGGCGTACTGCTCCAGGTTCCGCATCTCGACGCCGGCCTCATAGGCGGCGGCCAGCATATCGCCGGTCAGGTTGCGGTGGCCGATGAAGATGGATTTGAAGCCGCAGCCGGACGCGGCCAGCACGATGGCTTTGGCCTTAAAAACGTGCACCTGGTTGCCCACATAGTCCAGCCCGATGGCGCCCCACGGCTGGCCATCGTCGTCCAGCAGCAGGTCGGTGACCATCACCTTATCGACCACTTTGACGCGCTGCTGGATCATCTTGCGGCGGAGGGTCGACATCATCGGCAGGGAGTTGACCACCATATGCTTGCTGTTCATATGGCCACGGGAGCGGCGGCGCACGAAACTGCCATCCGGGTTTCTCTCGAAGATGGTGAAGCCCATCTCCGCCCCCCAGGCGTCTATCTGCCTGACGATGGGGAGCGCTCTGTCGAACATCAGCCGGCACCAGTCCTGGTCGTTGATGTACTCTCCCCACTCGACGATCTCGCTCATCCACTGGTCCAGATCGTCCCGCTCGGCGTCGAAGGCGGTGAAGATGCCAGCGGCAAAGGAGCTCTGGCCGCTCCTGCTGATCATCCCTTTGTCGACGATGGTGATGGTCTCACCGCTGCCGAGGACCTGGCTGGCCGCGATGGCCGCCAACGCGCCGCCCAGCCCGCCGCCGACGACGAGCACGTCAGATTCGATGAGTTCGCCGGATAACTTCTTCATGTTTCACCGTCCAGGTATTGTCGCTCGTGCAGATCGAGGAAGGGCACCAGTCCCCAACCCACGGCATGGTCCTTTTGCTGAATCCCACGACGAGGATTGCATTTCGTGGCGAGGGCGTGCAGCACTTGATTGAGATCGTGGACGTCCACGTCGCACGGCTCACTCCTTGCGCATCTGTCGCCGTTGCTCCATACGTTTGATGTTGCCCAGGTATTTTTGCGCCTCGTCTTCTCCCCAGCCTATGGCCAGTCCGTCGCCTCCGTACTTGCCATCCGCGAAGAGCTGGCTATCCTGGGCCATTCTCGTCAGGTCCTCTTCGTCGATGTCGGATCGACTAAGAGCGACGTCGGTGTCTTCCTCGAGCTCTTCGAGCACGCGGATCGCCCATGGAGCGGGCTCGCGCCTTTCCACCCAGTCCATCACCCAAAGCAAGTCCGCACCAGGCAACTCGTCAGCCGACCTGGCAATAATCGCCTTGACGACCTTGCGTTCAAAGGTCGCCATGTCGCGGATCTCGGCTACCAGTGGCTCGCCAGACGCGATCTCATCCCGTTTGCTATCCAGGTAGCCGATGTAAATCTCGAATTCCTGCTGGCTCAAATCGATCACCTCCTCAGCAGATGCTCATTGTCACCCAGAGGCGTTGCCACCGGCCTAGGAAGTTCTTGGTGCGAAATGGCTGCGATGCCCCGCCCCACCCCGGGCGGACAGAGACGTCTCCCGATAGGATCGGGATCCCGGCTCGGGACGCCCCTACGCGCTTGCACTTTGCACTAGAAACTGGAAAGCACCTCGGCACCGACCGCGATCACGTCGAGCCGCGGTGGCTTGGCCCCATTGGAGCCGAGCCCCCGGCTTGGCAATTCCAGTCGATGCCACGTCTGGCGCCTAGACCTGGCGGCGAGGCTTCTTGAAGCTCTCGGAGGGCTTGAGGGCCATGTCGGCGAGCAGATGATCCACGTCCGCGCCGTCCGATACAAGCTCGTCCTCCTCCAACTCCTCCAGCACCTGAATGTACCACGTGTCCGGAAGCGGCACGCCCAGGCGACCGTAGATATGGAGTCGCTCGGCGTTCTCCAGGGCATCGGGCGACTTCGACAACTTGGCCCGCACGGCCTTGCTGCACATCGTTTCTCTTTCCAGAACGTGGATCTCTACCTCGGCGCCCTCCTTGAGCACGTCCATCCTCTGCATCTGTGTATCGTAGAACTGATATCCGGCGGACATCTTGTTACCTCCTTATCTCAACATTCTTCTCTTTGACGGGAAAGCCGTAGTCTGTATGCCACCGCGCCAATACCTTCTCCTGGATCTCCTTGGGATATATTTGGACAAAAGACGCCCGGGGCGGTATCGCAATCACCGGATCCCAATCCAGCGGCCAGGTCGTGTCGAGAAAGAGAGAGCTGCCGGCCGCGTACCGCCTGTTGTGGTCTTCCAGAGCGTCCCTCTCTGAAGCCTCCAAGGATGCGACGAAGGGCAGCACCGGCGTTTCGTTGATGATGTGGATGTTTCTTCTCGGGTGGCACTTCGTGATCCAGGAGTGGAAGACCATCTCTATGTCGGTCGGTTCCACGTCGTCGTCGAGAATCTGGATGACCGGCAGCATCCTGCCGCCGGTGGTCTGCCGAACCGCGCTTATAAGCTGGTCACGAAAGCCCATGTAAGGCATTTTGGTCCGGATGGCCATGTAGTGCGCGCCCATCCAAGGAGGAGAGAAGCAGTCACTCACCTGCCAACCGCGCTTCGCGAACGCCTGCATGCTCTGCGCATCAGTTCCGAGGCAGGTCAGGATCTGCTCTTCGTTGGTCGGGCCGCCCGACGCGGCGACGGGCAGGATAGGGTTGTCGCGATGGGTAACGCAAGTCACCCGGTAGACTGGCCGAGGCCTGCGCGGGAGCGTACGATAGCCGCTTATGTCGCCAAAAGGACCCTCGGGCAGGCGCTCGTGGGGCAGGATCACGCCTTCGACGACGATTTCCGAGTCCGCCGGCACCAGCAGGTCGTTGGTCTCGCACTTCACGAGCTGAACCGGCTCAACGCGCAGTCCGCCGGCGATATCGGCCTCGTTGGCTCGTGTGGCACAAGCAAACGAGCTCGCGATGGTAACGCAGGGGTCGGTTCCGATGGCGATGGCAAAGGGCATCGCCTTGCCCTTGGGCTCGTACTTCTCGTAGTACATCTGTCCCATATGGCTGCTTGGCAAAATGAGACCGACGGCCCTTCGTTTTGAGTAAATGGCCTGCCGATAGACACCCCAATTCACCCATTCGCTGTCGAGGTCCTTCGTGATGGTCGTGGCCCAGGTGCCGATGTAGCGGCCCCCGTCGCCGTCGTCAAGATAGGGTACAGGGAACTGCAGCAGGTTGACGTCCGGCCCACTGATGACGTTCTCCTTGCAGGGCCCGGTCGACACCTGATAGGGCCGGATAGGGGAGGTGATGCGCCTGATGAACTCCTCCCTCAATTCCTGATAGGAGATGTGGGGATCGAGCTCGAGGGCGATCGCCAGTCTGCTCCAGTATCCGTGTCTGCCCCTCCCCATCGGGGCGCCAAGAACGCTGTACTCCGAGCCATAGCCCTTGATGTTCCGGAAGTGGATAGCCGGGGCGCCAACCTCGTAGGATCTGCGCATTACCGCGCCTATCTCGAGGTTCCAATCCACCTCGTCTTTAACTCGTGCCAGTTCGCCAGCCTCATCCAGCGCCGAAATGTACTCTCGGAGATCGGCGTAGCCCATATTCTCCTCTCCTTTCTGTTCTATCCGGATTCAGGTGCGATGCCCCCACCCACCCCGGGCGGACAGAGCCGTCCGCCCCTACGAAGGCGTGGGGATCTACTATCGATGAAAGAATGTGTACTTGTACTGGGCGAACTCGTCGTGCGGTATCTCATCGAGGATCTTGATGGCCCATGGATCCGGCCGCATGACGCCGTTTTCGAGGGCCCTTATCCACAGCGTATCGCCGTCCGGCAGACGGTCCCTGGATCGATAGATGATCGCGCGAACGGCAAGGTGCTCGAATGTATCCCGATCCTCGATCTGGACCAGAACTTCATCACCTTCTTTGTAGTTTCTTAGATCTTCTTCCAGAACCTGATACTCCGCCATAGTTCCCTCCTATCACCGACAACGACCGGACTGGATGGTCCTGGCCGGACGCGGTTTCTACCAGCCCATCCTGAAGTAGGCCTCGGGGGTAGCGACGAACTCGTCAGAATCCAGCTCCTCGACCACTTTGATCGCCCACGGAGCAGTCTGCAAATTGCCGCCATAGTCCTCGATGAAGAGCTTCTCGCCATCGGCAAGGTCATCCACAGACCTGGCCACGAGGGCTTTCACCACCTTTCGCTCCCAAGTGCCGATATCACGAACCTCGAGCGTAACATGGTGCGCTCCGGGTCCCTGGGCCTTGATCTTTTCCACGTACTCGCACAGGACCGAATACTCAGCCATTGCGCGCCTCCTTTCGCTTAGCGCTTGGTCGACAGTTCGGCCGCAAACGCGGCCGAACGCTTTTGCCTCTCCGCGTCGTCAAGGGTACTTTCTAGCCTGTCGACAATGGCCTGGAAAGCCTTCGCCGCTGGCGAGTCGGGTGCCCGAATCACGAAAGGAGCACCCTGGTCGGCACCTTCTGAGACCACGAATTCCAGCGGGAGCCGTCCCAGGAACGGTATATCCATCTCCCCAGCAAGCTTCTCTCCTCCGCCAAACTGTAGGACGTTGATGTCGTGGCCGCAGCCGGGGCAGACGAAACCGCTCATGTTCTCGACCACGCCGAGAACAGGTATGTTCGCCTTCCGGCAAAGGATAGTCGCACGCCGGGCCGTCGCCTGTGAAACTTCGGAGGCTATTGTTACCACCAGACTGCCCGACAGGTCCGGAATGTACTGCATCATGTTGATGGAGTCGGACCCGGTGCCGGGAGGGAGGTCGACGATCAGGTAATCGAGTTCGCCGTAAGCCACGTGGGCACAGAACTCCTCCGTGGCACCGCGCCGCATGTCGTGGTACCAGGTGATGACCTCCGCGTCCTCGATAATCAGTCCGGTAGAGATCACGCGAACGCCAAAGGGGCTTTCGACAGGGATGATCCCATCGCGTCCGACGGTTATCTTCTGCCCTTTCACCCCAAGCATCTTCGGTACGGAAGGGCTATCGAAGTCGGAGTCAACGCAGCAGACGCTCCGCCCTCGCTGGGCCAGCGCAGCCGAGAGGTTGACGGCCACGGTTGTCTTGCCAACGCCCCCTTTGCCACCAAGCACCACGATCTTTCGCTTGATCCTGGCCATTTTCTTGGCCGCCACGGCCATGCGACCACGCTCGTACATCTGTAGCTTCACTGGCGAGATGCATTCGAAGTAGCGGCTGCAATCTTCGCAGTTGTAGTCGCACGACTGGTCGATGTTCATCTTGATCAGTTCGACGCCTTGTTCTTGCACGTGTTACCTCCAAAAGTTCGCAGGCGAATTGAGCGCTGTTGGCGTTACTTGCCGGACGCCGGCATACCATACTTAGTTGTCCAATTGTCGATGACCGCGTTTTGCAGCTCCTCTGGATATGCCTGGCTGAAGGATGCCTTCGGCGGTACCTCCGAGAAGCGATCCCACTCCACGGGCCAGGTGCAGTCGAAGGCGGCCGTGTAGCCCTTGGCAAACTGTCGCTCGTGTAGATCGAGGAATGGCACGAGTCCCCATCCCACCGAGTAGTCTTTCTGCTGCACCCCACGCCTGGGGTTGCACTTGGTCGCGAAGGCGTGCATCACCTGGTTCAGGTCGTGCACGTCCACGTCGTCATCACAGATCACGGTGTGGAGATAGCGGAACCCCTCCTTGTGGGCGACGGAGGCACCGACGATGTGATGGGCTATGCCCGCGTAGTCTTTCTTTACCGCCACAACGATGCCATTGCCAGCCGAATGGGGCGGCACATAAGCGTCTCTCACGGGAATTCCGGCGTCCCTGAAGGACAGCAGCGCCTGGGCGCACGAGCCGAGGGACTGGCAAGCCAGGTGGGACTCGGTGATGGGGATGCCCTCGCAGTTTGCGGTGAAAACGGGGTTGTTTCGATGCGTGACGCACTCGACCCGGTAGACCGGACGTGGCATTCGCGGCGAAGCACGGTAGCCCGTGTACTCGCCGAAGGGGCCTTCATCCCACCGTTCGCGGGGCATGACGACGCCTTCGATGACTATTTCGGCGGTGGCGGGCACCAGCAGGTCATTGGTCTCGCACTTGACGAGCTGCACGGGCTCCTGGCGAATTCCACCGGCCATGTCCGCCTCGTTGACGCCAGCCGGGAAGGCGATCGTGCCCACGATGGTGCAGATAGGATCGCAGCCGATGACGGTGGCGAAGGGCATCGGCTTGTTGCGAGCCTCGTACTTGCGGTAATACATCATTCCGTTGTGCTGCTGCGGCCAGATGAGTCCCCCGGTTCTGTTCCTGGTATGGATCATCTGGCGGTACACGCCCCAGTTCGTCCAGTCGCTGTCTGGGTCCTTGGTGATGGTGAAAGCCCAGGTAGCAATGTAGCGGCCACCGTCCCCTTCGTGGATGTAGGGGACGGGAAACTTGAAAAGATTAACGTCCTTGCCGACGTGAATGTTCTCTTTGCAAGGCCCCGTGGACACCTGGTACGGCTTGATCGGATTGGAGATACGCCGCATGTACTCTCTTTGTAGGGCGTGATAGGGAATCTCCGGATCGAGCTCCATAGCGATGGCGACTTTGCTCCACGTGGCGATGCTGCCCCTGGCCACAGGAGGTCCGAAAACGGAATATTCCGGGCCATAGCCGCGGATCTTCTTGAAGTGGGCCGCGGGCGTGCCGATCTCGCAACTATGGCGCATCACCGCGCCGATTTCGAGGTTCCAGTCGACTTCGGCTTCGATGCGCACCAGCTCCCCCCACTTCTCCAGGGCATCCATGTACTCTCTGACGTCGTCGTATGCCATATTCCATCCCCTCGTCTAGACTATTGCGTGTTGATTGACTTCACCGCAAAAGGATCGAGTAACTGGAAAAAGACGCTAACCGCAAAGGGCGCTCCGATCTCCGCAGCAGCAAATGGGATCGGAGCCCCGCAGGGCGGGGCCAAGACCGCAAAGGGAAATCAAAGAAATGAGAGTGGCATCGCTACCTCCGAGGCAGCGGGCCATCTTGTCTCGCAAAGTGAAACACCAATCTCATAAAATCGTAGGCAGTATAGCATAGGGTAGGTCCGATGTCAATAGTTTTCGGTCGCTTCTTCGTGTCAGGAACGGTAACTACTCAGGTACCCTGATCGATAGCCTGCTATTTTCGCCCCGGAAGCGGCCTTTCAGGCAGCAAAACGGGCGCAATTGCCGCTTGGATAGATGCTTCCAGAGCGGTCAGAGCCGTCCATTGACCCGAAAAACGCCGTTTTAGCACCTTAGCGGACAAGGTACCTGAGTAGTTACCAGGAACGACTGAAAAGTGAACTCTTAATTAATGCTTGAAAAGTGATCCGTTACTGCTTCAAAAGTGAACTCCACTTAGCGCCACTGGATCAGCCGTTTGCTGCCATTCCTCGCCTCTTAGGACGATCTTACTGTATTCCCACCCGTCTCATCGACCCTAACCCACGCCAGCCGCGCAAAGCAGTCTCCGAAGACGAGATCAAGGAACTGGCCCAGGACATCCTGCAAAACGGCCTCCTGCAACCCCCGGTGGTGAGGCGCAAGCCCAATGGCCGCTACGAACTCATCTTTGGCTACAGGCGGCTCAGGGCAATGGAGCAACTCGGCTGGAAAGAAATCCTCTGCGGCATCATCGTCGACCCTATCGCCGCCACTATGCAAAGCGGCGCGGACCTGCTGCGCGTCGCCCTGGCCGAGAACATTCAACGGCAGAACCTGACCGATTGGGAAGAGGCGGAAGCCCTCAAACTGCTCAAGGACGAGCTGAACCTCGGGGTGAACGAATTGGCCCGGCTAATCCACAAGTACAAGAGTTACGTATGTCGCCATCTCAGGGTCTTCGACGACCCCGAGCTCGCCGATGCGGTGAAGGGTGGCACCATCTCAGTCACGGCTGCCGCTGCACTGCTTGGCAAGGACGAGGAAACCAGGCGAGAGATGATCGGCATCGGAGCCACGACGGAACAGGTACGCTCTCTTGCCCCGAGGGACGTTGCCCTCGACAATGCCGTCCGGAATGAAACAGAGGACGACGCCGAAGACGAGCCGGAAGATGACGACGGCGGCGATTATGAGTATGCGCCGTCGTGTTCTCACGCACGTCCGAGTCTCAAAGACATCCTGCCTGAGCGAGAGGAACAGGACTTCGGGGAGATGGTCGAGGAACTGTACGATCTGGCGATAGCGCTCAGGCACGCTGTTCGGTCTCAGCGCGTGGATCAGCGCTGCCTGGACAGGATCGGTGAAGTGAAGGAGATACATGGTGAGTGCGCTGAGGCTGGAAAGTAAGTAGAGCATGGCCGCCGACCAAAGGCTGGCAAGAACCGTCCCCAGATGGAGCAAGCTGGAGTCACATGACGACCGTCCGCGCCAGAGCCGCAAAGTGGTGAATCTTTCACCGAATGAGCATACCGAAGGCAAGTATGCTGCCTAGCATCACTCGGACTATGACAAGAAAGGCGCACTCTCCAGGAAAGCGAGCACCAACTCGTTAAACTTGTCGCGGTGCTCGATCTGCGGCATGTGCCCGCAGCGGTCGAACACTTGAATAGTGGCGTTTGGCAACCGGGCCCTCAAATCGAGCGCGTGCCGGACCGAGAAGACGCAGTCGTGGTCGCCCCAGACGATAAGTAGCGGGCGCTGGAATCGCCTCAATGGCTCGTGGAGTGTCGGCAATATCCATCCTTTGAGCGGGCTGACGCCGGTTCTGACCATGCGCAGAAAGCTGGTGGAGAACCCCCGCCTGGCGGCGTATTTCTTGGCGATGGCGATGAGGTCCCTGGGAACCTTGCTCTGGTCATAGAAGAGGGAGCGCGCGAAGATCTCGACCCCAAGATCGCCGGTCATCGTCAGCATCTCCCCCACCAGCGGCAATGCCATAATTCGCAGGAGTCGGCCCTTAAACTGGCCGAATCCCGCGTTGGAGACCAGCACGAGGTGATCGACGCGCTCCGGATGGCTTGCCGCAAAAAGGGCCGCGACGTACCCACCCATCGAGTGACCCACTAGATGGGCCACTTCGATTCCCAGCGTATCGTACAATGCCAGCAGGAAGCTCTCCGGGGCCTCGAGATCCGCGTCGATCGGCGGGTCAGACCCGCCACTGCCTGGCAAATCGACGGCGAAGGTCGTGTAGGCCCGCGAAAACGAAGGCAGTGACGGCAGCCACCAGTCCGCCGATCCACCCAGGCCGTGCACCAGCACGAGAGGAGGGCCGCTGCCCTCTAGCAAGATACGTATTCGTCTGCCGGCCACGCTCACAAATTCCTCGACCACGGTCAACATCCTTGCCTTGGCCTCGCCAAGCGCATTATACAGCATGGTGCCGGCGAGCGCACGTCAGCGAGACGTCCTGCGCAGGATGTCCTTACCGTAGGCAAGGTTGATCAACTCGCGGATAAAGTAATCCGCCCAGGCTTTGAAATCCTTGCAGTCGGCAGCCTGAGCCATGATGCGTATCAGCACCGCCCGCAGGCTGGGCGAGTGCTGGATCACTGTGTCGCGGGCGAAGAACCAGCTTCGCAGGCCAATCAGGCCGCCGACGGTTTCGACCGGCTCGTTGGTCCTCACCCGCAGGCTGAACTCCTCGTCGGCACGCTGATCCTCGAGGAAGTCGTCTACCTCGGCAGGAAAGGAAAGCCTGAGCCTGGCGAGAAACCTTTCGGTCATGTCGACGATTTCGCGGTCTTCGCCCTCCCGCGAGAAGTCCAGCCTGGAGAAGAACATCGACACGACTTCCAGAGCGACAGCCGGCTTCTTCATTTCCAGCCCGACCAACTGAAGCTCGGTGTCGAGCAGGTAGTCGAAAAAGACGGCGTCCCTTCGCTCCAGCGCGTCCATCACTCGCCCACGGATGAAATCGGCCATCCGCTTCTCTTTTCCCTGGGAGTTGTATCTTTCAGAATCGTACATAGCCGATGGACCGAGGAAACTCGCGTAAGGGGCTTTGTAAACCTGCGTGCGCTCCTTGCCAGGAACGTGAGAATGTGCCACATAGTATTCTTGCTGAAGCTTCACGCTGGTCACGAACAAATCGTGGGCCAGGTCATTATTGGGGTCCCGATCCAGTAGCGTCTGAAGGAGAAAGGGCACAGTGCTCACCCACGGGCTCGGCACCGGGTCGTGGCGAGCGATCTCCCGCACTTCTTCCATGAATGGGACAAACGAAACTGGGTCCTCCGTCAGGTGGGCGACGAGGGCCATCAAATTGACGCCCTCGATGTGCAAGTTCCTGAAACTCAGGGCGCTGCACAAGTCCAGCTTCATTCGCTCGTGGTCGTAGCTTCCCTTACACTCGATGTACTGCGCGAGGCGCCGATAAAGCTGCTTATCCTCTTTTGGCAGCTTGAAGAACTCCTCCGCGTCCGGGAGATTGATTATCACGTACTTGGGGAGATCCTTGGCTAGCTTGAAGATAATGCTTGCCGCCAGTCTGAAGATCAGCTCTCTGACGAAGGTGCGTGCCACCGAAGACCAGCGGCTGGCCGACGCGTTGACGCCCAGGAACTTGTCGATGATGACGCGCCACGCCTTCTGAAGCTGCGACCGCACCTCGGTGTCCTCGGGGTGATCGAACAGAATGGTCAACGAGAGAACGAAGACCCCCTCAAAGGCCCTGAGATTGGGGATGAAGCCATGGGCCACGCTATCCGCGAGCCAATGGACGATCTGGAAGCCCGGCGCGCGGTCTCGCTCCCAAAGGTGGTACGAGTAGCGGACTGCTGCCGCCCTGACCGTCGAGTAGTCGTCCAGGAGGGCAGCCTGGAGCAGCTCGCGGAAGCCCAGAACGCTGCCGACCTCGACGGCGATCTTCTTGGCGTTCCTGAGGACGACGTCTTCGCCGGCGACACGCGAGCGCAGTCGCGCCGTCCACCGCGCGGCAAGGCTCGGTTTCTTCCGCTGAATCACGATCGAGCTGAGCAGCTTCTCCACGGCCGCCCGCCACTGGGGGCCGTCGCGACCCAGGTCGCACAGCGCGTCCACCAGCATCTCCTTGACGCGAGTATCCTGACTGAAACAGAGGGATCGTAGCGTCGCCATACCGGCGGTAATGGACTTTTCGGTAAACGGCGTCGTGGGCGCGTTCTTGCCGAACCGATCGCGGTGTGCCGAACTCACGAGCTCTTTCGCATCCCCGATGAGCGCGTTCTTCACGCCTCCCCACAGGAAGTGGTGCTCTTTGGTGATGGCGATCATACGCGCAAAGAAAGCCGCTTTGTCGCCTTCTTGAGTGGCGAGATACTGGAGTCGTTTGCCCGCAAAGTGTTCGTAGAATCGTTCGTAGAGGAAGCCTAGCTCATAGTCGCTTCCCTCCCCTTTCTTCACGATGATCTCCACGTCCCGCAGGTTGATGAACGACTGACAAACCAGGGTCCCATCGGACAGCGGGCTTTCGTCTTCGATCTTTTCCTCGACGGGGCTGCCGGCCTGCACGAGGTTGTGACGGTTCGCTTCGGTGATCACCGCCTCGCTGTTGACGAAGTCGACCAGGCTCCGACCGTCGCGGGTTCGCCGGTTGTGCAGGTCGCTGGCGGCAACCCCTCGGCGATAGACGGCTTTGTCCACGTCCACCAGAAGCGGCATGATCTCGCTTTCGAGGAACTCGACGTCCGCTTCCCTCAGGCGTGGCGGCTCACTGGTCAACAAGTGCTCCACATACAGTCTGTAGATCTCCCTCGGGTCCAGGTGCTCGGGGATGCGCCGATTGCGATTGGTCTCGGCAATGAGACTCAGCGCCAGCGGGTCGGCGATGACCTCACGAATCTCCGGAGACAGTTCCTCATAGTACGTTTGGATCTTGAACGGTCCGCGGTAGAGGTCGAACACCAGCGGACGTTCCTGTTCGGTGAACGGTCGCAGCTCCACCGAGCAGCGATCGCCAATGAGGCTAACGCCGGTTGCCGAGTGGCGCGACGAGGCGAAAAACCAGCCGCCGGGCAGGATCACGTGCTTGCTCAGCTTGTCCCAGACCTCCGGACGCGAGCTGACGGCCACCTTCAGCCAGCGCTTGGGATTCTGTTCGATCATTTCCTTGATGCGGTCGAAGAGCAAATAAGGATTGGAGTGCTCGTTGATCGCGTCGATCACCAGCACAACCTTGCGCGAGTCGATGTCGACTATCCTGTCGATTTCGGCCAGGAAGTTCACCGCGTCGACTTCAGAATCGAGGATGCTGCCCCCGTTGCCATCTAGTCTGCGCAGGCTCACGTACTCCTTGAAATGCTCTCCCAGCTTTTCGGTAAGGCGCTGATCGGGACCCAGTCTGATGCTGTTAGCATCGAAAAGCAGGAAGCAGACGTCGTCCATGCCGACGTTCTCGTCCACAATCGACAGGAAGAAGCTGCTCTTGCCGACCCCGGACTTACCGACGACGACAAACAGCTTCTTGTCGGAGGCAATGAAATCGTGGAAAGCGCGTTTGGCCTCCTGCCTTTGCAGATAACGGTCGCGGCAGTATCTGGACTTCAGGTCTCCGAAACAGTGCTCGATGTTCTCGACGGCGACGGCATGCAACAGGTTCCAGGTAAGCTGCGGCGCCTCGTGCCGGGTGCGCTTGAGCATTCTGATGTTCTCGTAGACAGCCTGCTCGAACTCCGGCACCAGCTCCTTCCTGTCGAAGGTTTTCTGCAGCACGGTCGCCACGTAGCTGACGCTGCGGCTCGAAAACTTGTCGAAGAGCGCCGCATCGCGCACACAGCTTTCCAGAAGCTCGGACATACGCTCCTCTTCCCACCCGAGGAAGAGGGGATGCAGCCGGAGAAACCGGCTGTTCTGATGCCCGAGGTAGAACCAGTTTGGTGTGAGCTCCTGTTCACTGGCCAGACGGCCCGTCAGCGTGACGATCCTCTCGCCTTTGAACAGCGTGTAGGCGTAGCCATCGCCACGTCGCGCCAGAATGGACAGCAGGTCGTATCCTTGAAAGAACGAGGCGAGGTTGAGCACCTCTTGCGTCAGAGATACGATCCTCCGGCCCAGGCTCACCCATTCGTCGTCGCTGCCGGGAAAGATCATCTCGTGGACCAGGCGGTTGCGCTCGCCGATGATCTTGTCGAAGGGCTCGTACACACCGGGCCTCTTGCGATGGGGCGAGCGGCTTGTGTCCCAGTAGAGATCGTACATCTCCGTGACGAAGAGCTGCTCGCGCCGGCCGGCGTAGGCCTTCAGGATGTCGAAGAACATCTGTTTCCAGGTACCCATGCTCGCCCTGGCCAGGCGCTCGATCAGCAACTGATTGAGCGTCTTGTCCTTCATGCTGGCCGCGTCGCCGCTGACGTACTGGCTGATGGCGCACAGGGAGAGGATGCGCACCGTGTACTCGAAGACCCGGATGCCCAGGAGCACCTTGACCGGCCAGTACCGAGCATCCAGCATCTGGCGATAGTTGACGGCGATGGGATACGGGTAGGTTCCCAGCACCAGGCGATCAAGGGGAGTCAGGTTAGCATGGGACTCGGTCAAGGCGTACCTCCACGTGTGTAGTCGCGTGCGCTTCTCGGTCCCGCCAGGTAAAAGGTGGCTACGCAGCCTGCCAGCATTTCCTGCTGGACAGATAGACCGCTCGATCATCAGCACTCATTGAAGAGGCTTTCCGCTCAACGATCTCGTCCACGATATCCTCTAGATGGATTCGATTAAGCATCGGTCGCCAATGTTTCATCGCCTCAATGATTTGCAAGCCCACCAGTTCCCAAGGTCCCTTGATGAGTGGCATCCGGTCAACCAAGCGAAGGACCTCGTGAAGCTCATCTCGGACCTCTTCATCTGGGAACTGGCCGCTGGCCACAGAGTTCAAAACCCGGACGGAAGAAAGGAATACAGTGACGCCATAGAAGTCCAAGCGTTTGCAGGTTGCCAGACAATCGTCGATCCTTTGCCTCGTGTTCGGGCACCCAGGGGAGAGCACTTCAAACTTACAGAACAGGTAAGCGCTGTCCAGCGCAATCAAGTATTGGGCGCCGACTTCGCGGGCCAACGTCAGGGCCCGTTCATTTGCGTTAAGAGCGTCTTTCATCCGGCCCAGACTGGCTAGTATGTTGCTCTGGTAAGTCAATCCCCAGGCTAAATCCCAGGAATAGCTGAGTTCCTTTGCCACGGCAAGACCTGCCGAAACCGAAGAATCCGCGTCTACAAAGTGCCCCATCGACCATAGGACGGCGCCACGCCCAATTAAGGAAATGTCCATTGCATCCTGAAAACAGGCTTTTCGGGAGGCTTCAACTGCCTCATGATAGGTGCTCAGAGCCTGGTCAAATCGGTGGCATCCCCACTGGGCGTCTGCGAGGTTAACCAAGTCCAGGGCTATCCCTGCCCTGTGGTTCAGGTGACGGTCGATTCCTAGTGCCTCGGCGTGACTGGCTGCACATGCCTCATTGAGATCCATGTTATGCTCCACACAGCCTCGACCCGCGACAATCTCTCGTCTGCGCAGTAGGTGCTCTTCCTCTCCCATCTCCTGCTGCAAATGCTCCAGAGTTGCCTTCGCTCTTGAGTAGGCGTCCAAGGCATTTTGCGAGTAGCCCGTTACGAAGTTAAGATAGCCTTTCTCAATGCAATGGGTGAGCAGCAGCCTTTCGTTGCCGCTCTCTTCCGCCAGGGGCCTTACTCGTTCCAATGCTTCAGCAGCCTCCGATAGCCTGTTAGACATGACAAGAAGACGAGCGTGAGCCACCTCCAAAGAGGCTCTCTGGACGATATTCTGTTCGAGTTCAAGTAGCCTTTGAGATGCCGCAAGTTGCCCGCGCCGATCACCAATCGTGCGGTACACCTCCTCTCCTGCAGATAAGATAGGCTTGCTGATCTGGGCCAAGAGAATTTCTTGTATTGACGCGTAGGCATCACTTCCCAACCGCTTTAGTTCAAAGATCAGAGGCGTTAGAAACTCCTGGAAACCGACCAACCGGAGCATCTCAACCATGGGCACGATTGCTGCGTGCTCGCCATGCACGATCCTTGTAAGAAGCAAGATCCTAAGCGCACCCGCCTCTTCCTCAAGGTGGGAGCCTAGATGTGTGACGATCTCACGAATCAAACCTAAGAGACCGGCAGTCGATGGGTTACGTGCAGAGAAGTGACGAAACAGTAGGAACTCAAGGTAGAGTTGATGGGCAAATGCGTACCGGCCATCGGCATTGCGTACCAGCACGCCCTGCTCGAGCAACTGTTCAAGCGGATTGACGCATACCAGAAGCTCGATTTCGCTCCTGGTCTCGCTCCACTCCTTGGCGATTTCTTCAGCGTCGTCTTGGGGCAGGAAAGGCTGCCCCGCCAACAAACAGCATTCGGCAACTCGAGCAGCAGTCGTGCGCTGGGTCGAACTCAGGCATTCGTCGTGAAATCGCTCGAACAAGCCTATTGGCGCCAGGTTCGGCGGCACGTGCTGTTGGTTAAATGTCTGCATCAATATGCGCAGCATCAGGGGCTGCCGAACCATCTGCCGAAGAGTTTCAGGCAGATCTTGATAAGGCGTCAGGCATGCAGGCACACCAATTCCTGCCCTTGTTTGAGTCATGTAACGCTTGTAGGCGGACCGAGCCTCACTGTCCGAAAAGCCAGCCAACAACACGCCAGCAGACAGCTTTCCAGTTCGGTCCTGCTCTCGAACATATGCCCTCTCGCTTTGTGGCCACGGCACTCCCTTTTCAGCGAATCGGGCCAATACAAGTTGATAAGTGCTCTTCCGCATGGTGCCCAAGCACCGCAGCCACGGAAGTTGTCTAGCCAACCCAACTACATAATCGAACTCCTGAAGTAGGTGCGGTGGGTCCGGCGCCTCATTCATAGCATCGACCATTAGTACCATCTTGACGGAATTGGCGCAGCCGACCCCAAGGCCATCGGCTAGTGCTTGGAGAAGGTCACTCCAAGTGCTGGCTTGGTCTAATCCAAGCGTCTCCTTTAGATGGGTCCCTAAGGCTCCCAGCACGCCAGGCTCGTACTCTCCAGTCGTGAAGCATTTGGCACGAGGCAGGCCCTTGCCCGTCGTCAGGAATGGCAGGTAATCCCCCTGCTCAGGCCCCAGCAGGCGAAGTGCGAGGTGGCAAACGAGTGATGTTTTGCCTGCTCCAGCATCAGCAAGAATAAGCATGCCGGCGACCTTGCCTGACATCCCTTTAAGGAAGTCATCAATCAAAGCCAGGTATCGCTCCTGGGGCTGGAAAACCTCTGGGAAGAACTTCACCCCTTGGTTGAGCGATATGTTGTCGTTCGTATTGCGGAGTATTGCCTCTGCGAGAGGTGCGTGTCGCCCACCGGCCTTCTGCATAGGTCGCGCGAAAAGAACGTCAACGACTGTCCTGTAATGGTCTCTGCTTTCATACTTTCGTCCTAGGCCGATATAATACGCGCACTTCTGGCCGAGCCCGTCGTAGGAGAATAGGCATTCCACCAGGCCACAGCCAATATCATCGATAGAGTCGACAAGCAGCGGATAGAGCGGCAAGTATGCTGAGTTATCGTTTACTTTGCCTAGAAACACGCTAGGCACTTTTCCAGCCTGCGAGAACCATGGTGTTCGGAAGATAGCAGTGGAGAAAGGCTGGGCGAATCCTCTCAACACCAAGACGTCCACGCGCTCAGCGTCGTGGCCAACCGTGCGATAGACGATCAGGCGTTTTAGGAATCCGAGCATATCAAGCATATCCAGGAGGATCGCCGCGTACCGGTTATTAAGCCAGTCGCACAAATGCTCATCCGGCGGAAGGCTGCCGTGTGCCAGCGCATTGCGCAACTGGAGCAAAGCATCGATTGCTGTTAACCTCGTGCGCGGGGCGTGGAGATCGAAGCTTACACAATCGTCGTACTGTTGCTTCTGGAGCTTCTTGAAAGAATCAGGCCATTCGTCAATAAATAGTCCTACACGTTTCTGCAAGAACAATCGAGGGATTTCACGAACGGCCCTGACCCAGTGTCCCATACTGGGGCGTCTAAGCGCATTTACGATCTCATCGCCAACAGGATGGCGAAGGTCCGGGTGCTGAATGTAATCGCTTAGATGGCACAAGGCCAGAAAGCGCACCGTTTGCCCATAGGAATGCAACAGCATGTATAAACGGCGCGTTGCGTTAGTTTCGGACAATGCGAGGTTAAGCGGCGCGGCAACATTATAGGGCAAAGTATCAAGAGGAATATCGTCTGTGGTCAGAATTCTCTCGTTCATCTGCAGCCCGCCCTAAACATCGATTTACGGAGTGGCGTTGCCTTGCCGAATCTCCCCAGCCAAGTCGCGGTCGATTATCCTTCCCAAGAAATGCAACTCTTCCTGTAGCACTTCATAAGCCGGTCTGCCACACGCGCGCGTCTGCCCGCAAAAGGTCCTTGTCACGTACCCATCATAGTCCTCAAAGCGATACGGTTCGCTGTGCTCATCCGGTAGACATATCTGGCCTCCCTCGTCAAGCGACACCGAAATTGGGTGAAGCCAGCAAGTGAACGGTTTGTAGTACCACGGGTGCAGATCCCTAGATAGCGACAGATTCTGTAGACCACAGCGTCCATCATCGAGTAGGAATATACACGACGTGTCGTTGAAATGCTTGGGATGATTGAGGAGCAAGATCGAAAAAGGTCGTGCCCTTACTGCCGTTTTCTTGCCGGAAGCCATTCCTCTCCAATCGCCATCTATGACGACCTGCTTGGGTAGCTCAAGCCCGGCCTTACGAAAGAACGCTCCTTCTTGCTGAACCACGAGTTCGATGACATCAGCGGCCTCGTCATCCAAGTACACGCCGTCGTAACAGCACATGCCAAGACACGCGAAAGGGGAGCATCGCTCCAATGGGCGACTGAACGAGCGCACACTCACTGGTGCGCCGGCCAGCCTCGTTCGAAACTGTCTTTCGGTAGCCGGATAAGCCGTTACACGTCCCTCTCTGAGATCACGCATTCTGCAGTTACCACCCATGAATTCATTCGAAAATGACCGAAAACAATTCGGCCCGTAACACCGCGCGTCTGCCTACGTCTCGCCGTGTCTCCCATCCGACGCTACACCAAGAGAAAACCGTTACGCAACGACCAGGCGAAAAACCCACCTGCGACTAAATTCAGTGCGCGATATCAGAACCGGTGAGGTGTCGGTACAGATTGTGTAGGAATTCCTCTACCTCGTTGAGCAGGAAGACGTGCACGAGGCGGTAGTCTCGAACGTCGTGAGGACGGTTCTTGCCACAGCATTGCCGGTAGACTGTCTCGATGAGCTTGTCCTTCTTCTCTATGTCTGGATCCTTGCCATGCTCGATATCGTGGGCTACGGGCAAACGGAGCTGGCTGATCTTGAATAAGCTGATCTTGAATAAAGCGCTGTCATAACCAAGGAGAACTTCCGGCAGTCTTTTCCCGTAGCCACTGCCCTCATAAAAGACCCGATAGAACGATTCCACAGCAGTGTTGAATTGATTCTCATTGTCAACAGAGGAGAAGATATTGCTCCAGTCTACCTTAGACTTGCCCGTGTCCTTGAAGACTCGCTTAGGGGCTGGCAAGGCGTTCAGGGACTCAATCAGCCTGTTTAGCCGCTCTCGACAAGACTGCAGGTAACGGCCGTAGTCAGCAATGTTCAGCAGACCGTCAATTGGGACCCGCGCCATTTCGAACTCGTGGTCGAACCACCGGTTCAGGTAGCTTGAGAGAGCAAGAATGGACATCGCCTGTTCGTCGTGATCGTCCGAAATCACACCCTGGTCAATTTCCTCGAGAATTGAGTTGACTACAGAGCCAGCCCAATTGGCCTCGTCCAGGCCGATGTAGGCGATCAAGAAAAGCATCCAAGCTCGATTCCAGGGCGTCTCCGGACGAGGTTCCCACTCCTTCAGCCATCTCACTCCCCTCTGTATGCTTGAGGAGTTGTCCATCACAAGGACGTCCTGCGCAGCGTGAAATGTGCACAACGCCATGGCTGTGTCATAGATGTCAAACAGATATCCATCGTCCGTTTGGATCTCCTTAAGTCGAGCGACCGCTTTCTTAGCGAAGGCGAGTTCTGGCTCGTGGCCGCTTTGCAAGAACACCCAGGCGAGAATGATAGTCTCGTACAACTCGCCTTGCCAGTTCGACCTTTGCTCGCACTTGGTCGCCTTGATGTAGTTGAGAGCCTTCCTGACAACCGGGGAGCGAAAGGAGAATGGCTTACCTTGCTTCTGGGCGTAAGTGTGAATTGCCCATAGGGCGAGCGCCGTTGCCCAGAGTTCGTCCATCCAGCTTCCATTGCTCAACTGCTTCGTGATCAGGGTTTGGTAGAGGTCATCAACGACACGGCTCGGCCTTCCCTGATTGTATTCCAACATGGCCGTCAGGGTGAGAGAGATGTTGTTGGCATTCAGCCGTTCGATATCATCGCGCGTCCGCTTGACCATTACCAGAATGGCTTGTTTAAGCGAATCAACTATGGTAGCTGTGTTCATCTCCTTTCAACTACGATGTACACGTTACCGCCAAACCACCGCAGTCCAGGAATCCTGCCTGCCACGGCCTCGTCCAGCAGCAGCAAGAACCTGGCGGCAGCTTGGACTATCTTGTTAGTCTTGGGGTTCTGTTGTACAGGCAAGGGGATCAGCGCAGACAATAGATTGAGCGAGCGAGCCGCAACGATCTTCAAGCGTGCTTGTGTGAGAAGCCGTTTCAGGTGCAACTGGCTGTATAGCGTGATCACTAGGTTAAAGCTAGGCGTAATTTCCCAGGTTACGTCGGTACTACTAAAAGCATGCGTTACGAAATCCAGGGCTTCCTCCCGGGTCATAGAATAGCCAATCCTATGCCCCGTCATCGCGTCGAGGACAGAGTACAGACTGTCCAGACACCACTTGGTGCCAACTGAGAGGATGGCTCTGCCACCAGGTTGTAGCACACGTCCGACCTCTCTGAGCAGTACGTCGCCAGGGACGTGATTGACAAGCTCGCCGCCGGCCACTATTCCTGGGAGCGTGTTGTCCGCGAACGGCAATTGAAGAGCATCGGCACAGACGAAATACATTGCTTCGTTAAGATGGCCATGGACCTGCCTGCCCACCATTAGGGAGCGGTGTGAGATGTCCACACAGACCAGACGCCGACCAGAGGTAGATTCAACGTGCGGATAGAAACCAACGCCCAGGTCGAGAATAGGATCGTCTTCCGCGAGGTACCTGGTGATAAGTGCGTTCTCCATCCTCCATGTTGCAGCGTCGTATGGGTTATCCCAGTAGTCATCCATTTCCTGGAATTCCGCCGCAATTCCGTCGTAGTAACGTTGCGACATTTTGCTTCGCGGATGAGTTACCGGCTCTTCGCCGGGCGCTGAGGCGGTGCCGACGAATTGGTTAGGTTGGTCGTTTGGCCAAGACATCGGGCCTTTCCCTTCAACATCAGTAGACGCGGACAGGTTTGTCCCCAAATGATGCGTTCTTCCGCACAGTGCTGGCCAGACCCGGGAAGGTCCCGACTGGCATGTCGTTCCGATCGGAAACCGTTGTCTGTATCGGTTCTCAAAGAAGGGAGTCAGGGCTTTCTCCAAGATTAGAGGCACCTGAATGCCTGATATCATGTTAGCTGTTTGCCGCCTCCTCTGCAAGGGTTGTTGGCCGGCCTGGCCGGTGCACAGGACAATATGACTTGCGGACCAACGTCAAGTTGTGAGTCCGATGTAAGCAGGCGACCACTGCATCGAAGCCTAACACTCGCCCACTAGCATATTGGCAAGCACTGCAAGCCCCCAGCAGTGCCCGACTTCACTTCACGTTCGACATATCGCTGCTCCTATTGAGCCTCGCTCCCCTCGCTACGTTCAACGTCTCGACCAACGGGCTTCCCCAACAGAATCCTGAACCCCCCTGACGGGCCTACGCCGTGGATCTTGCCGCCTATCGTGAACAAGATGGCTCCGGCTACCAATCCCACCACAATGCCCAGGGCCGGGGTATCCCAGGTGCTCTGCACACCGAGCGCGTCCAAATAGGATAAGGCCAGGGCCGTGGGACCCAAAAAGGCCGCGACTCCACCTAGCCACCACTCGAGCCGTCTTGACCGTTCTTCTGCCAATTGCTGCTGCCGTGCCACGGCGTCCAGTCGCTTATTCTCCTCTGCCTGCCACTGCTGGATCTGCTCGTTTTGCTTCATCAGGAGCCAATTGTACATCTCGCCCACCTCATCCTTCACTTCCTGGTACAGCCGCTCCACCTGGAACACCTCCTGCCACTTGCGATAGCAGCGGTGAGGATGCTCGCGCTGCATCACCTGGGCGAAGTAGCCTCGCGCAGTGAACTGCAGCAGACGATCTCTAATCAGGTCGAACGCGTCCTTGCGTTGCGGAGCGACGCTCGTCTCACTGCCCACCGGCCAGCTCTTGGCAACATCCTCCGAAAGCTCCATGAGCGCAAAGCGCTGATGTAGGGCCAGGATAAGCAACAGGAAGTACTCGTTTTGCAGGTGGTTGGGCAAAGTGCCCCGGAAGAAATCCTTCGTCGGCGCATCATAGGCCACGAAAGCACCGCCATCTAGGGAGAAGATGAACCACATACTGTTGGCGTAGGGAAGCAGACCAGGGTCGTTCTCCAGCCGAAGATCGCCGGGAGTGGGAACGATTTCCTGGCGGGCATGGAAGAAGTTGCGAAGTCGGTAAGTCAGGGTCGGTATTTCCTTTTCGTCCACCTCGTCCACGTAGAGGGTAGCAAAGGGCAGCAGTTCGCCGGAAATGAACACCTCTCGCCACCATGCCTTACTATCCAGCTCGGTGGAGCCCGTCCGTATCAGAGCGTCCAGTACGTCGAGAAAGCCCCCGATCCCTTCCGGGTGGCCGAGCAGACCACCGGCAGGCTCGGGAAAGAAGGGGCTGAACCGTCCCGGTCCTGTGCGAGTTCGTATCTTGATCCGGACGTCACGCTGTTGGCGAGCGAACCGAAAGTAGTGCAGCAGATTCAGCCAGTCATCCGTTCCGAGCGCTTGACCCTCTTTTCCTCGGGGCCTGGGCTTCACACACGCGGTAATGAACCCGATGCCAACGCCAAAGAGGATAAGCTGCAAGGACTCGAGTCGAAACGGAACCTCGCCGTCTCGCCAGACCAGCGCCCAATCCTTGTCCCTCCCGAGCCCCGATGGGAATTGCAAGGGGTCCTTCGCCAGTTCCCACAGGCGCGCGGTGGGAGACGTGTCGTCGGTGGGGTTGAGATAGCGGGCCACGTGGGTCAGCAACTCCTTCTCAGGGAATTTTCGCTGAACCCATACCTTGAGCGATTGTCCTTCCCTTGGCTGCCAGTACGCCTGGTCGATGGCCCGTACTCGACCCGGCATAGTATTGGCGTCGAACAGAAAAGGGTAAACGAAGTTGATAAAAGATATGTCTCTGGCGATCTTCATGCCTGCCCCTCCTGCAGCGCTGTTCGTCCAGACCAATATTGGCTTCGCATAACGCCCGCTATAGCAGCGCTGCATCGCTCGCATGGCCTTAGCCAGCCAGTCGGCCATCTCGGTGGGGGTATCTATTCAGACTTTGCCAATTTGCGCCGCAGTGAGCGGCAAGAGCGCGCTGCATGGGGAACAACAGTAATGGGCGTCCTGGCCTGCCGTTGCATCTTCGGCGAAAGTCTGAATAGATACAGAGCTGATGTAATAGTTGATTATTTACGACGACATCGCCACAACATCTGCGTCGTCTCACAGTTTCGCCCAAAGCATTCAGAACCACCACAATTCGTTAAATGATGGTGCTCTACTGTGCTCCCGTAACGCGCATTACCACAGGTACGATATCAAACTTCCCAGTGCTGAGGAACTGTTCCAAGTCCTTTGGCAATTCGCCCAGGATCCAGCCATCGCCAGTTGTTTCGGCATAGAAGTACTGGATGCCGGTCGATGGATCGGTAAAGTACGTTCCTGGTAACCCTTGCGCGCCGGCGACGCCTAAAGCTGCGTGGCCCGGACAAAACAGCAATGCCACGTCGTAGCCCATTCGCTTTAGTAAAGCAGCGGTCAGGATGGCTTGGTCTTCGCAGTCGCCTGCTTCTTCCATCAGCGTCTCGATCGGGTACTTAGGGTACTCAATGAGCTCGCCTGTATCCGGCGCCTGGTCGTGGGCATAGCGGATGCATTGCTGGGTGAAAGCGAGAGTATTGCTGACCTGATCGTAGGGGCGGAAGCCACGCTCACGACCCAGGTCTAGTAACCTCCCCGCTAGCACCTCGGATTCGGCAATCGAAGCGATGACGTAGATATCCCATTTGCGTTCGTCCAGTTCTCTCGGACGGTTGCGATACTCCGCATAGCGAGCGTCGCTGATGCGCAGCTCCACGGCGAATGGCGATTCAGAGATTCCTGGGCGTGAGCCAGCGCGGTTCGGGAAGTGCCACACAAATTGCTTAAGTACATTACCATCAGCTACATCCTTCTGGGGAAGCGGTACGACGGGTACGGGCAGCGGTGCGGGCGCGATCTCTGCAGGCCGTCCGGACCGATTGGCCGCTAGGCTAAACCAGCCCAGCAGGCCCAGCACAGCCACGTTTTCCGTGTGCCAGAAAGGGGTAATGGCAGCGAAGCCGAGGGTTATCAGTGGGAGCACCAGGGCAAGCGGCCCGTCCATCGCACGCAGGCCCTTGAGGCTGGTAACAGTATCGAGCCAGGCAGTGGCTGCGTCCCAGCGATAGGCTCGCACAAGTCGCATCGCGGCCGCTACGAACAGGTAAACTATCAAGAAGCAAACAGTTAGAGCGATGGCGTAAGCAGGGTTCACTTGTAAGGTTAGCGGATTCGGCACGCCCGAGAGGTCGAGGGCAGGCACAGACCACGTGAGAGGTGCGAAGGCAAGTCGCAGGACGGCCTGCACGGGCAGCACGTAAAGAAGTGCGACGAACAGTAGGAATGCCGGAAAGGAATGCCTGGAAGCCAGAATCTGTCTGTGGGTAACCATACTTTTATACCTCATCTGGCAAGTCGACCCATTCATCAAAGAGATGTAACGCCTTGCGCTTGTCTGGTTCCATCGCTCCATACTCCTTGCGGCCGCGAACTATCAAGTCACGCAGCGCCGCGAGTGGGATCATGTGCCGGAGCCGGCAGCAGACAGCAACGTAAGGGTCACCTGTCGTAACCACTGTGTAGTCAGCGAGGGGACCGCGCAGCACGGGGCTGAGTGCGGGCTTCCTAGGGTCCTGCACCAGCACGTAATGCATCGGTTGGGCGTAGGCGCCACCCCCAAGACGATCGAAATTGGCTCGCAGTAGCGGTACCGCGTCCCTCGCCAATCCGGTGAGAAGTTCCTGTGTATCGTCGTGTCCGCGGAGATCAAGTATCTCCGCCAAGGTGACGTTCCACACCGGAGCGAAAACCTTGCAACCATAGTCCTGTAATCGCTTCACCAGCGTCTCGGTCGTCACCTCACGCCAGCCGTGCAACAGATCGTGTTCTTCGAGCACCGGCCGCCGCATGTCCGCCGGCTTCTGCCCCCAGCCATTGTAGACCCAGTTGACAATGCCGTCATCGATGGGCGACGGGCGAAATGGGCTCCCGTCGCTGCCGTCCCGATCTTGTGGTTTGTCCTCAAGGTTCATATCACCCCCGGCATACGCTATCCACTGTCCGGCGAGTTGACCTTGGGCCTCGGTAACCTTTTCGTCGAGCTTGCCCAGATCCTCCAACCCTTTGGTTATTCTGCTGCGCACCTGTGTGCAAAGGGCCTTAAGCTGTTCACGTGCAGCCTGCTCAAGCAAACTGGCATATTTATGCTCGGCGTTAGTCACGCAGTGCTCCCGCAGCGCGATGATTCGCTGGCCCACCCGCCAGAGCCAGAAGACGTAGGCCCCTACGGTCACAGCGCACGCCAGCAAGGCGAGAATCCACCCGAGAAACTGACCTGCCGGTATCCACTGCTGGAGACCGGAGCCCAAGGCGCTGAGCACGTAAGCCTCGACCACGCACATTATCAGCAGCCGACCGAAGAAGGCGGGCAAGTCTGGGTAATTACAGGTAGCCAGCGCCAGGGCATTGAGATCCTCATCCTCGTCCAAAGGCATCGACCGACTTCCCGCAGAGATAACATCCTCACGGTCTCTTATCTTCTCGTCCAACTCCTTAAGTGCTCTTTTGGCCGTCTTCAGGCCGCCAGGGTACAAACGTGCCCTTTGTGGCAGGGCATCGATGCTGGCATCCACCGTGGCCAAGACGATCTCACTCAGGCCAGCAGCGTTATCTTCTACTGTCTGCTTGTGCCGAGGCATCTTCGTGCGTCCGAAGAGGGCATCGTAGTTGGCTATGGCATTAGCCCAGTCCTCCTTAGGAATGCGGCCGAACTGAAAGCCGGTGAAGTGGATACCGAAGTGCAGCTCGTCGCCTTCAGCCTCCACCTGGCAAGGAGTGTTGGCAGCCAGCCGCTCCAACCAGTTGCGGAGGCTGCCCATCTGATCCTCAATCTTAATGGCACAGTCTGTGGCCAGTTTGGCATTGGCAACGGAAGATACCCCCATCTCCGCATTGAGGAACCTCGCCCCCTGGCGACTGGCGCACGCCTGGATAAGTGGCTCGGGCTCGAAGACTAGGGCTGTTGCTCCCGCGCCGCTGTAGAAAGCCCTCTTTTCGAGCCTCTCTAACTCGGGCACCCTGCGGCCCGCGTGCTGCGCCAGTCCCCCAGAGAGAAGGGCCAGCACGGCGTTGCCCATGATCACTTGCAATTCGGCCTGATCTCTTACCTCTCGCATCCCGTCCTTGCGGCGGTCGAAGAGGTAAATACGGCACGTCAGTGCGTCGGCTTTCTCCATAGCCAGCGCACTGGCCAATTGCTGGAAACGCGATATGCACGACGGGTCGGCAAAAGTATTCAGTTCCTTGAGGATCGCGTACATCTGTGCTTCGGTCTGCTCGTCTTCTTGATCGCTAGGGAAGCTAGCGGTACTCAACAGGAAATGAGCCATGCCCTCCGGTTCGGCTGCCAGGAGTTCGTGGACAGCGCAGGCCAAAGGGATGAGAATGCCGGCTGCCAGCGGATCGGTCAGGCCCGCTACAACGATAACGTCCATGCTCGGTGCCCGAACGTCGCCCAGACCCGCCGCAATTAGGCGCTCGTGGGAGCGCAGGTCGTGCAGAGCATCTTCCAGTCCATCCCGCCACTGATCCAGTTTCGCTATCGCGATCTGGTAGGCGTCGCGACGAGACACTACGCTCGTCGCCTCCCCCGGTTGCGCATTGCGAACGGGCACGAGAGAGAGTTCGCCACCATTGCCCGAGAGGCTGAGACAATAGGTCACCGCAGCCCGACGCTTGTCGCCCGCCAGAAAGATTCGCTCAACGTCGGCAACCACGACGGATCCCAGCTTTCCAATGCCCAGCACAAGTGATGGGCTGGCCAAAACCGAGACGCTATTGGCATCATCGTGCGCGTTCATTGCGTTTCCCTATCCCAATATTATGCGCGCTGATTCTTGCACCATTTCATTCATTTATTAGCGACTCCAAGGCTCTGTTATGGTCCCAGGCGGCCCAACTTGCGCTGCTTTGCTTCTAGTGCACGGATCTCCTTTTCGTACTGGCGGCGAAGGTCGTCATTGCCAATACCTATCTTGGCGACCGTCGCCTTGTGATCGGCTGTGGTATCATCCAGCAGCTTTATGGCGGCAAGATTTCCCATTGCCTCTATTTCGCGATCCATCAGTTCGGCGAGGGTGCGGACGGCCTCGTCTTTTCGAACGAAAACGTCTTCGGCTTTAATGCGCCCCTGGTCGAGCCGGTTATCCCTGCCAGGATGCATTCCGCGGGTCGTATGTTCCTTACTTTTGTCCAGGTAATACCACTCACCGATCTGGACGATGTATTTGAATGCCCATGCCAATGCAAAGGTGTCGCGGGCTTCTTGCTTCTCTTCGGGCATGATTTCGCTGGCCATTTCGGCTTCAGGCAAGATGTGCAAGGGGTCCATTCCTTTTCGCTTGGCGGTATAGTAGCTTTTACAATCGTCCATGCCCGACAGTAGGAAGGCGGGCAGGCCGTGCTGAACCCGCACTGCATCCACTCGGTGCTTGAAGCCTGTTGTCCTGATCTCGAACTGCACGTTGTTGCGGTATTCAGGCGGGATCAGGGGGCTGCTCTCGTCTTCGACGCCGATGATGCTCTTGCCCTCGTGGCCCTGGCATCCGCTGTCCTTGTCGTACTGCCAGAAGGGGTTGCAGTAGCGCACCAGGCGGTCAAACTTGGCGCGAATTTCGGCCGGTGCTCGGCTGCCATAATGGTCATTCAACGCTTGCAGCAGCGAAGTGTTGTCCAAATCCTCTGAAAAGTACGTTCGGCTATGCTCCAGAAGCATCATG
This sequence comes from Chloroflexota bacterium, assembly GCA_016210495.1. The sequence goes on along the minus strand of JACQUC010000128.1, from coordinate 18,925 downwards.
GCCAGTCCTTCTTCTGTCCACGCCTTCAGATCGTCCATTCCAGTTACCGTGAGGCTGTTGGCCAGCGTTCCGAAAGTTGTCTTCGGGTCGAGGTTCTTGGCGTGACTCTTGTAGAAGTTTGTGATGTAGGCAGCGTCGACTGCCTCCAGGGTTCCCTCGAACACCTCATCATTGGTATCCCGCTCAGACAGGGAATGATCGGCGTCTTGCCCCAGTCTCTCCGCCGTTCGCTCCAGCTTCTGAATCACCTTGTTAAGCTCGCTTCTGATCTCTTTGACTTTATCTGTCATCTGATCGTATATGTTGCTTGCCTGTCTCTGAGCTGCGAGCTGAAGCGAGTAGTCGTCGATCTTGGCCATCGATTCCAGACACTGGTTACGAGCCTTATCGCGGTCTTGCGCCCAGTTACCACGCCTCGCGGCCTTCTGCAAAACCCGCGAAACACCCCCCTCCAACGCTCGAAGACGCTCTCGCGCTAGCTTATATTCGTCTTTAGCCTCGCTCAATGTCTTTTCATCGATCCCCACCTTAGTAAGGCGGGACTTCAGGCCAAGCATCGATATCGTGGATTCCGGTATTTCCGCCTTCGCATCCACGGCGGCCACCAAGGAATCAAGAGCAGCGTGGGCGAGGCGCACACCTCGCTTGATGGCAATCGTAGCTGCCTCACACTCGATATCGTCCTTTAGCTGAGCCAGAAGACTCTCCGCCGAAGCTTCGATCTTCTTCTCCTGTTCTGGCAGCTCGTCCTTGTTCTCTGCTTCCTGGAGGTTCAGTTTAGACGTTATCTCTTCCACCTTCTCAGCCTTCTTCGCGGCTGGCAGGTGGGAGTTCGATAGGCGACAGCCTGCAAGCAGTGATTTCAGAAGCTCAGCATCCCGCAGCTTCAACCGTCCTAGCACAGCCGAGGCCTCTTCCGAGGCGCTCTCGGACTTTGCCGGGGCCAGGAAACCCTGTTGGACAACGGCTTGGGCCAGCCTGTTGCCACAGTAATCCTTAATCTTATCCACCGGGTACACGAGGGATGCAGCAGCAAGCGAACTGTAAGCTCGCAGGCAGCCGCAAAACTCTTCCATTAACACGCTAACATTGGCGTTGAAGCCTCTGATGGCCCCACCGATAGGCGAGCCAGTGTCGAGAAAGATGCCTAGCGCCAGCATCTTATATACGTCGTCGTCGGAATCGAAGCGATGTCCAGCCTGATTGCCGATGTCGACCAAGAAGTTCAGGTTGAACGGTGGCGCCTGGAGACTGACCGGAGCGCCCTCAGGATACTGCACGTACCAGGACGGGTTGCTCAAAAGGTGCCCGTTTTCCTTGAGCCAGGCATAGGTATTGGCTCGAATCTTCTCCTTCTGTGTCTGAGATTCGTTCCTAATCGCCTTGTCGATGACAGAGGGCAGCATCGAGATTCCAACGACAGTCGGATTTGAGTTGCGAAGGAAATGCCGGCAGAGGTACGCAATGTCGAAGGTCATGGAGCTTCCCGTGCCCCCGCAGGTCGAAGAGACGATGTAGACCCGCGTGCTGCCGCGCTCGACCACGTATTGCACAATCTCGGTGCTCTTGGCCTCGGTTTGATCGATCTTCTCGATTTCGGTCAGTGCGGCAGTTGCGGCTTGTAGCTTGTCGACCAAAGCTGGACCAGCGTCACGCTCGTTGTACATGCGAAAGAGAGCGAGTCGGCCGACAAGGCGAATCTGGTTGGCGCCGCGCTGAATGTGGCCCGGCTTGAGCCGAGAATTCTGAGGCCACCAGGCTATGATGGCAGGATAGTTATTCAGGTTCGCCAGTACCGCATCCGCGTTGAATCCCACCAGTTCGGCTCGCTCCATATCTGAGAACCAACGCGCTGCCAATGGATCAACCGTCTTGTCGGTATCCACCCACAAGAACCGTAGGATGGGCACATCCCCGTAGACCTGGTCTATCAGTTCCTTCAGCCGCCACCCCACTTGCCCCGAACTTGACCCGAGGAACACAAACAGCGTTGGCTCAAAATGGATGGTATACATTACGCCGACCTCCTTCCTCTTACTTCGGGCATACAATCCCACTCAGTAGCAGCCAACTACCTTTCGGCAAGACTCTTCTCGAGCGGCTAGATTAGCCCTCGTCACTTAGGAATGTAAACTTCCGCGTGCCCATGGTAAACATGTCCTTGTGCTGTAGCTTTGTGGTGCCGCCAATCTTTTGGTAGCCCTTCGTGACGACGCCCACAGGATCAAGGACCATCCTAACCTCGCCCGACACCTTCTCCGCCCGCAGCACGGCGTGCTTTTCGTCCAGCGAGGAATCCGCAATTTTTACATCGCAACCCGCGCCTCGACCAATAGTAATGGATGAGCGCTTCAACCTCGTAAGGTCCACTTCCTGAGCAGAATCCACCTTGTCCTCGGGCCAGTGGCGCAGTGTCCCAGCGACCGATGGCGGCGCGTTGGAAGCCTTGATGTGTCGGATTCCAGCTACAGCAGATCCCGCGACGACCACTAAAGCCAGGCCGCCCAAGAGTAACTGAACCAAATAGCGAACCCAGAACGGTACAACGTGCACCTGGAAAGCTACGGTGGTGCTCGGGGCTATTTCAAGACCATCACGTCCTTGAATCATCAGCGAGGCCTTGTGGTCGCCTACTGGAACGTCCACGGTTGACGTTAGCCTGAACGTCGTGCTTACTGTGCCGGGGGCAACTTCGACCGTCTTCGGGCCTATAATCAACCCTTCAAGCCCCTGGACTGCTACCTCTAGCCTCTCCCCGCGTGAGCTAGTCGAGTCCATGCCAACAGGCAGAGGTCCAGAATTGCCAAACCAGCCGGTTGGCCAAGTCAACTCCAATACCTCAGGCGATACCTGGAGCTTCGGTCGGTACAGTTCTACCTGGATAGGGACCGTCGCCCCCTCCAAATCGATGCCCTCTCGCGCGGAGAACACCAGTTTCCCTTGGCTCGCCTGGAGCGATGCACTAGGCTCGGCTAGCAGTCCAACAGATTGATTTGTTCGGCTAGCCGGCGGCAGGGAGAGTGGACTTGCCTCCGCCACCGTGAATCCCTTCATTTCTTCCAGCCTGAAAGATAACTGGTCGGCTTGGCGGCTAGTCGATGTCATCGGCAAGGTCACGGTCAGGCCTTGCCGAGCGATCGCGAGTTCTACACGACCGAGATTCACCGGCGTTGCACCAATGCTAATGGTCGGGATAATGCGGGTCTCGAAGCGTGTGTCAACAGGGTGGGCATAAGGCAGGCCCTTGTAGCTGGCATCACGAGGAACAAACGCTACCTGGTGTGTACCGTCCTCCTTTGGCAAGATTGCGCCAGAATACGCCTCTCCATCTGGTTTCATTACGATTTCGGTGGTGGCCCCGGATGGCGATTTGACTCGGGCGATGATTTCGCCCCGATCCAGAACCGACGGCGCACCACCAACGAGATGCACACGAAACGGTACCGGCTGGCTGCGGACATCATAACGCGTACTCTTGGGCTCGTCTACGACGATTCTCGGAAAAGGAATGACCTCCACGCGATGGGTGCGCGCCACCGGCACAGTACCTTTTCGCCCGCGGATCTCGATTGTGTAGGCGCCAGCCCGATCTGCATTAGGGTACAGACGCGTGTAATCTCCATCACCGGCCCGAACGTCGCCGTGAGTGCCATCGTCATAGAATAGGTCGAGGCTCTCCTGTCGGCCGTCGGGGCGAACGATCAACGCCGAGAAGTTTGCCTCACCGATGATCTTCACTGTCGGACCGCCAGGACGTTCCTCGATGAGACGCACGGTAATGGGCATCGGCTGGCCGGCCTCCTGATATCGCTGGGGCGTGATCACCTCAGCCCGCAGGCGGGAGCGAAGAATGAGACGGGCCTGGAAAGGCCCGCTGCCCTGGGCCCGGAACCCCCACCGGCCACCAGCCGGCTTAGCCGCTGTACCCACGGCGAAGCCTTGATCGTCAAGTGCAAAGGAGACCCCCGCCTCGCCGACTCGTACCTCTCGACCGTCTGGCCCGAGCAGAGATGCGGTACTGGCTCCTGGCTTACTTATGACGAAACTTGCGCTCTCAATGTATGGGGCAAGAGCGGGATCAAGTTCCAAGGGCACTGTGCCTGGCGTTGTCACTCTGCCACTGCCCACCACAGTACGATCCTTTACTTGACCGAAGATGTCCAGGTAAGCATCCAAAAGTTGTGAAGCATCGCTGGCTGGAAGTACCGCACCTCCGGTTGCTGCGGCCACCCTATTGAGGAATGGCGTTTGGGCAGCCTCAGTCAGGGCGATAGAAAGCACCGGTATGCCAAGGCCGCGCGCCAGGGCTAACGTCTCGTCCTCGTACTCAGGATACTGGTGGTCGATCTCAGGTTTGCCATCGGTTAAGAACACCACTACCTTCTTACGATTACCCAGATTTGCCGGAGACATCATACTCTTCGCGGCGCCGAAAGCAGCCTTCATATCGGTCCACTCATCGGCTGCAACGGGCAGCAAAGCTCGCACAACCCGTTGCTTATCCTCTCCACTCCGAATAACGACTATCCCGTCGGTCAAAGCGCGACTCTTAGTAGAGAATAGAATAGCGCCGACAGCGTCTCCTTCATCAAGCAAAGCAGTGAAAAGCCGAGCCGCGGTAAAACGAAGATTAGCCGGGTCGTTGGTTTTCATACTGCCCGAATTATCCAAGATCAGCAGCACGGCCACCTGTGAAGTCAGATCGTCTTGGGCCATCGAAACACTAGCGTTCCAAGGTGCGAGCACCAACGCTAGCAGAATGAGAATAGCTATTAACTTTTGCCACTTCATCTCGGTGCCTCCCACTGAGCGATTTGCCAGATAAATCGCTTTCGTGAGACATCATATCGCACCCGCTGGAGTTCGGTCTCAACGCGGGCCAAGCCCAGGTTCAATGGTCCTCCAACGATGTGCGTTGGACGGCGAAAGGAACGACAAAGAGATTCCAACCTACCGAATCTCCCCTCGTGAAGCCTATTTGTTACTGATTCGGTGATTCCAACCGGTAACCCACGCCGGGGACGGTGACTATATAGCGCGGATTCTTCCAATCCGGTTCCACTTTTTGCCGGACCCGTTTGACCAGTTCGTAGATAGCTCCCGGGGAGACCCCCTCCCCCGTGCCCCAAACTCTAGCGGCAATTTGATCGTAAGTGCAAATGGCCCCAGATTTCTCGCACAACGTCGCAACTAGTTTGCGCTGTGGTTCGCTCAGCTCCAGCGTCACTTCGTAATCGCCCGCCCATACTTGGCCGGTCTTGACGTCGTAGTGAATTCTCTTAGGTTTGGCTTGACGACCGTCCCATACCCGCTTCACGAACAACGCAAAGATTGGACTGTAAATCGTCAATGGTTGGTTCTTTCCAGTGGTAATCAAGCCCTTGGTCTTGAGGATAAGCACTTGCTCTGCATCCAAAGAAGTGTGACCTTGTGCCACAAGGTCGAGCAGAGCGTCCTGCTCCGCTTTGTCCAATTCATCCCACAGACGACCACATTCCTCGCTGACTGGTGAGATATCGAGCAAGCCAGCCATTAAGTTTTGCGATGGCGCCTCCGCGCTCGCCTCTGTGGAACAAAGGATGTCGTGGATTCGCACCATCAGGCCTGGATGGCCACCAGATTCGCGAATGATCAAGTTGTTAAGTTCCAGAGGTAAAATCGTGGCGCGGTTACTCGCCAAGTAGGCCACGAAGCGTCCGGCATCTTCATCCGACAAAGGAGTCAGAACCAGTTCTCGCAGATGGAACAGCTCACGAAATTCGTATGTATCGGCATCTGAACGGAGCTTGTCCAGTTGTCGAGAAGTGGCCGTGATGTAGCACAGTCTATCCTCCATCTCGTCACGTAACGCGCGTAGTTGCCGGAACACTCGGGCAGGTTGCCGCCGGAACACGTCATCGAATTCATCGAGAATAAGCACAAGCCTGACTTGTCTCTCGCGCGTCAAGTCTCGCACGGTTTCGTAGAAAAAAGCTCTGACGGCAACATCCGTAGTGCTGTGCAAGATACCCTGGTAATTGGTCCTCAAATTGCTTGCTTCGGATGCAGATAGACGGCATACTTCTGCGTCTTCTAGCATCCGACGTACCACCAGTTCGTAGAACGCTTGCTCGCTGTCGCAAGCTTCCAGACAATCCACGAACACTATGAGTAGTGATGCGTTTCCCGGGTCGGTGCAGCCCTGGCGGATCGCTTCCAGGGTCAGCGACCTCAGCAAGAAGGACTTCCCAACGTTGCTGATGCCGACTACCGAGCAACACTCTCCTCGCTGGATGGCACGTACAATGTATTGCAAGTCGTCCAGTCGGACGGGCGCCGCTGGAAAGGCAGCGGAGGACCAGTCTGTTTCTATTTTGGACATTCGCGCTAACCTAACCCTTTTGAACCGAGCAGACTCACGCAGGTCGCTTATTATGTTTTTCGGGACCGGACTAATGCCTCGCAGCGGTGAAAACCCAGAAGCAGAGAGGCAGCTTCGCTTCTTTGCCGCACTATTTGCCTTTACATCGCGTTCAGCTTTGACATCGCGCCGATGGCCGACTCGCAAACAGGTCACGCCCCGTCAGCGGAGGCGTACGTCTCCGCCGACGGCTGACGCGAGTTAAGGTTGTTGGCCCATTCCAGCTTAGGGCTGCTGTAGGAGAAAGCAAAAGACGCCCAGAACCCAGGCGCCTTCGCAAGACCTCTTCATCACAAGCCACCCCCGCCCAGACCAGTTGAGGCTGACGAGGCACGGTTATTTCGGCAGAAGAATAATACTATTTTCCATTCAGGAAGTCAAGCCCTTCTGGTTTCTCGTGTTGAGCGGGACTTTTTATCAGGCTTTGTCTCTCGCCTCCAATGCCGCGAGTATCTTCTCCGGGGTGATCGGCAGGTCCGTGAAGCGCACGCCGACGACGTCGTAAAGGGCGTTGACGATGGCCGGCACTGTAGATATTTGCGTGCCCTCGCCAGCTTCCTTGGCGCCAACGGGCACGGTCGGGTCGTAAGTCTCTACCAGCATAGAGTCGGTGTGGGGGACATCGACGGCCGTCGGCATCCGGTAATCCAGAAACGAGGCGTTCATCCAGCGCCCGTCTTCGGCGATTAGCTCCTCGGTCAGCGCCTGCCCCTGGCCCATCTGCACCGAACCGTGAAGCTGCCCCTCGATTGACATCCGGTTGATCGCGACGCCGGGGTCGTGCGCCACCCACATGTTCAGCACCTTGACCTGGCCCGTGTCCCTGTCCACCGCCACCTCTGCCGCCTGGGCGCCGAAGCTATAGGCCGGGGAAAGATTACCCTCGCCACTCTCGGCGTTCATCAGCGACTCGATCTTGAAGTAGCCGCGGCCCATGATGGGGTTACCTTTGCCCAGCATGCTGGCTGTGACGGCCTCGGCCAAGGACATCCCCTTGCCGGGGCTACCCTTGACCCAGATGCGCCGATTACCCACCTGAAGATCTTCGGGGCTGCATTCGAGCTTCTCGGCTACCACCTCGAGCAATTGGCGCTTGGCGTCCTGGGCCGCCGCCTTCACGGCGCTGCCGCCCCAGAGCGTGCCCCGGCTGGAGTAGCTGCCGGCGTGGACGGGACACAGGTCCGTGTCGCCACTGACCACCCGGACGTCCTCGAGACAGATCCCAAGCTCCTCGGCCGCTATCTGCCCCATAGCCGTGTCGGAGCCCTGTCCCACGTTGGAAACGCCCGTCAGCAAGGTGATGCCCCCGTCCTCATCGAACTTTAGGATGGCGCCGGAGGGCGCGTGCAGCAGTATGCTGTGGCCGCTGATGAAGCTGCTGCACGCCAGGCCGATGCCACGCCCGTCCGGCATCTTGTCGTGCTTTTCTTTGAAGCCGGAGGCCGCGGCGACCTTCTCGATGCATTCGGTCAGCCCGCAACTATTGATCACGAACTTATTGGGCATCTCGTCTCCGGCGTGGATCGCGTTCTTGAGACGCACCTCCACCGGGTCCAGCCCGAGGTCGCGGCATATGTATTCCAACTGGGCCTCGGCGGCGAACCGTATCTGCGGGGCGCCGAAGCCGCGCATAGGGCCACTGATGGTCTTGTTGGTGTAGACACGGCAGGCCTCATATCTCACATTGGGCAGCCGATAGGTGACGGTCAGGAACGTGCCCGCCAGCAGCAGCGCGTTGGCGCCGGTGGACACGTAGGCGCCGCCGTCCGCGATGAGCTTGCAGTCGGATCCCAGCAGGGTGCCGTCCCTCTTCACGCCGGTCTTGAGCCAGATAGACATCGGATGTCGGCGGAGCGTAGCACCGAAAACCTCTTCCCTGGTGTGTGCGAACTTCACGGGACGACCCGTCTTCCTGGAGAGCAATGCGGCGCAGAAATAATGGGAAAACATAGGGGTCTTGGAGCCGAAGTGGCCGCCGATGTAGGGGCTGAGAATCCTTATCTTGCTCTCGGCGAGGTCCAGCGTGAGCGCCAACTGGGCGCGGCACACGTACGGCGCCGCGCAAGATGCCCACAGGGTGACCCTGCCCGAGACATCCCAACTCGCCACGCACGTGTGTGGCTCCAGGGCACAGTGCTGGACCGAAGTCGTCGTAAACCTGTCCTCGCGGATGTAATCCGATTCGGCAAATGCCTTTACGATGTCGCCGAAATGCCATTTTTGCCTGGCGCTGACGTTGTCCGGCGAGTGGTCGTGTAGCCGCGATGCCCCCGGCTTCATCGCCTCCTCGGGGTCCAGGACGGCGGGCAGGATCTCGTAGTCGACCCGTATCAGATCCAGGGCCTCTTCGGCGGTATCGAAATCCACGGCGGCCACAGCCGCGACCTCGTCGCCGACGTAGCGGACGCGCTCCGTGGCCAGCCCTTGTTGGTCGACGCGCGCCCCCGGATAGCGGGGCACGCCGAACTTCCTCCCCGGCGTATCTTTCCCAGCCATCACACCCTTGACGCCGATGAGTCGCTCCGCCTTGCCGTAGTCGACGTTCAGAATCCTGGCGTGGAGATGCGGGCTTCTGAGGATTTTGCCATACAGGAGGCCGGGTATCGCGACGTCGGCGGTGAACTTCGTCTCCCCGGTAGCCTTGCTGACGCCCTCGAGGTAGGGCAGTGGCTCGCCGATAACCAGGTTGTCTGCCATAATCGCATCTCCTACAAACACGTTTCGTCATTCCGCAGCAACGCGGTTGTCTGGGAGGCCCACGATTTCGAGGATGCTGTCGAGACCCCTAGGGAGGACTACGGGAAGGTCTCGTAGAATGAAACACTAATCCCACAAAACTGTGGGCAGTGTAACATACGGCGTGGCTGACGTCAACACTTTTGAGCGGAAAAATGAGGCAGCGGCTTTTGACAGGGGGCATCCCCTGTGCTACTATGATTCCGCTTGCCCGAGACTGATGTCTCGTTAAATGAGACAACATGTGCGTTGCATTTGTGGCACAGCCAGGAAAGGTCTCGCGGCGATTCGTCTTCCGGCGGCAAAAGGCCGCCCTGTATTCCGCCTGAAACCCTTTTGGTTGTGCAGACCTGGTGACCAGGGGAGATCCCTTGACTTGCCCGTGTTTTCGCCTGTGCAATGAAGCACGTCGAGCAGAGGGGTTTTCCGAGCCCGCTCTTCAATAGAAGTGATACCGTAGCGCAGGTTCTCACGCCGGCCAGTGCATTCCTCCGCCGACCGTTCCGGCGCGTTTAGGAACTTATCGGACGTATTCAGCTATTGGCCCTTGGGCTCGTAGCTGCATAAGTTGTTTGCCGATGTCGCAGTCGTGGCAATCGTAAAGCGTCTGTGCTCTCGGCAAGGAGGTCCTTATGCGGTGGCGTAGACTGGTTTCTCCTGCACTCGTGCTGTTGCTATGGGAAGGAGTTGTGATCGCCGGCATAGTCGATCCCTTCTTCTTGCCGCCTCCACACGCCGTGGCAGCATCGCTTTTCAAGCTGCTACTGTCCGGCGCGCTTCTGGCCGATGCGGGGTGGAGCCTTACCAGGCTCTTCGTCGGCTATTCTCTGGCGGTTATCTCCGGCGTGACGCTTGGCATTCTGATGGGCTGGTTCAAATCACTAGACGACTTCTTCGACCCGCTGGTCGAGGCGGTGCGGCCGATTTCTCCCATCGCATTGATTCCTCTCGCCATCCTCTGGTTCGGCATCGGCAACGAGCAGAAGGTCTTCATCATCTGGATCGCCACCTTTTTCCCAATATTGATCAACACGTACTTCGGCGTCAAAGCGACACCAAAGGTGCTGATCCGAGCGGCGAGAACACTGGGAGCGCGGGAGCGCCACATGCTCTGGAAGGTGGTGATCCCCTCGGCTTTACCCTACATCTTCTCCGCGCTCAGAATCAGCATGGCCATCGGCTTCATCGTCATCATCGCCTCGGAGATGGTGGCGGCGAAGAACGGACTCGGCTACATGATCATCGACGCGGAGCGCGTTTACAAGACCGACGTGATGTTTGCCGGCATCCTGACTATCAGCACCTTGGGCCTGATCTTCGACCGAATCCTGCGACACGTTCGCAGCAGCCTTTTGCCCTGGTATCAGGAGATTTGAGGTATGAAACAGCCGGCGACGGCCACACCTGAGCTGGCCACACAGCTCACCAGTAAGCTCGTGGTGGAAAAGCTGACCAAGAGATTTCAGATCGGCAAGGACGAGCTTACGGTCTTCGAGCAATTGAACTTCCGGGTAGAAGAGGGACAGTTTGTTTGTATTCTGGGGCCCAGCGGCTGCGGCAAGTCGACGTTGCTGCTGTGCATCGCGGGGCTGGAACCATTTGACGAGGGGACGATACTGGTTGACAATCGACCCGTCAAAGGCCCTGGGATGGACAGGGGAATGGTCTTCCAGGAGTACGCGCTGTTTCCCTGGCGCACGGTGCTCAAGAACATAGAGTTTGGCCTGGAGATGAAGGAGGTTGGTAGCGCCGCGCAACGGAGCGAGATCGCCGCGCACTACCTCAATCTAGTGGGGCTCGCCGACTTCGCCAACTATTATCCTCATCAGTTGAGCGGTGGGATGAAACAGCGCGTGGCCATCGCCCGTTCTCTGGTGACGGAGCCCGAGGTCCTGCTGATGGACGAACCATTCGGGGCGCTGGATGCGATAACCCGGCAGAGCCTGCAGGCAGAAACCCTGCGCATCTGGGGCAAAACCAGGAAGACGATAGTGTTTGTGACACACAATTTGCTGGAATCGGTGGTGCTGGCCGACAAGGTGGTGTGCTTCACCAGGCGTCCGGGCAGGATCAAACAGGAGGTGGCCATAGACCTGCCGCGACCGCGTAACGTGGAGAACGCCGATGCCAGCACGCAGCGGGTTATGGCCGTTCTGAGGGCGCTGCTGATGGAGGAGACCGAGCCTCAAAAATAGAAGGGAGCAAGGAGGTCAAAATGACGCGAAAAGCGTGGCTACTGATCGGAGTTTCACTTCTGGTTATTGGCCTGGTGGTCGGCTGCGCGGGGCAGACGCCGCCGGCATCTCAGCCGGCGCAGGCCCCGAAGCAGGCGGAGCCGGCACCTGCGCCAAGAGCAGCGGAGGCCCCGGCGGCCAAGGAAGCGGCAAAGAAGCAGCTTAGCGTAGTGCGACTGGCAGACAATCCTGTGGGCGATTTCTTGATCTACCACGTTATCCGCGAGAAGGGTTTTGACGCGGAGTTTGGGATCAAGGTCGAGGGCGAGCGATTTGCTGCCGGTCCCGCCGGCAACGAGGCCATGCTCGCCGGGGCGATGGATGTGACCTACCAGGGAACGATTCCGCTGATCGTCGCGGCCGATAGGGGGCTGGTACCCAGCAAGCTCATCGGGGTTGGCTCAACCACCTTCTCCGATCCTCAGCATCCTCTGTTCGGTATGATCGCCGCCAAGTCAGTCAATTCCTTCAAAGACCTCGAGGGCAAGACAGTGGCCGTCAATCAGCGTGGCAGCTTGATTCATCTGTCCGTCGTCGAAAGGCTGCGGCGCGAGGGGGTAAAGGTCGATTCGATCAGTTTCGTGGAGCTGCCGCCACCGAATATGGACGCCGCGCTGGCCAAAGGGGATGTGGCGGCCATTAGTCCGCCCGAGCCATTTGGAACCCAGTCGCGGATGCGCGGCACGGGCAAGTCACTGGACTGGATCGTCGGCAAGCCTCCGTTCGACAACTTCCAGGTCACGATCGTTACCTTCAACAGAGCCTTCTACGACAAGAATCCTGACCTCGTCAAGTCGTTTATGAAGGCGCAGGATGAAGGCCGCGGACTGGATGAACAAGAACCAAGACGAAGCGCGCTCGATTCTCGTCAAAGCATACAACGTCGAGCCTGCCGTTGCCAAGGAAATGCCATTGCTGTATTTCCCGCCAAACCAGCGGAACAACGTGGCTTCTCTCGAAGCGACGCAGAAGATATTGCTGGATGCCAAGATGATCGAGAAGCCGGTAAACGTCCAGCAGATGCTGAACGAGAAGCTGCTGGAAGATGCGGCGAAGGAGATGGGATCTCGGTAGCTCGCTGGGGGCCTGGCCATAATGCTTGATATCGTCGGACGGCGCTTGCGCAAGATAGACGACCTGGATAAGGTGAAGGGTGCAGGCGAATTCGTCGGAGACATATGGCTGAGGGACCTGCTGGTCGGCAAGGTTCTGAGGAGCCCCTATGCGCACGCCAGGATCGCTAACATCGACCTCGGTCGGGCCGGCCGGCTGGCCGGCGTTTACGCGGCGGTGTCGTTCGAAGATACGCCCAAGCTGCTGTGGAACCCTGCCGGCTTTCCTCCCCTGCCGGGGGCGAAGCTGACGGAAGATCAGTACATCCTGTGTGACAAAGCCAGGCACGTGGGAGACGCGGTAGCGGCCGTGGCGGCGATGGACGAGGACACTGCCAGCGAGGCACTGGATCTCATCAAGGTCGAGTACGAGCCGTTGCCTGCTGCCTTCGGCGTGGAAGAGGCCATGGCGGAGGGCGCGCCTCTGGTGCACACGGCGGAAAGAAACGTCATCTCGTACACCCCAATCGCGATCGGGTCGGTGGAGGAGGGCTTCAAGGCGGCCGATCATGTGTTCGAAGACAGGTACGTGACCTCAAGGGTCTCCCAGTGCAGCCTGGAGCCTTGCGGGGCATCTCTCGCGAGCTTCGACGCCAGTGGGCGGCTCACGGTTTGGGCCTCGACGCAGATGCCTTATCTGGTGCGTTCGATAGTCGCCGGGGCGATGGGGATGGCAATAGGGGACGTGCGGGTGATCAAGCCGTACGTTGGCGGCGGTTTTGGCAGCAGACTGGGGGCGGTTAACGAGCCGATTTGCGCGCTCCTGGCCAGGGTCGCCGGCAGACCCGTGAGGCTCCAATACTCGCGAGACGAGAGCTTCATTGCCACCGAGTCGAGGCACCCGATAATCTTCGAGCTCAAAACCGGAGTGCAGAAGGATGGGACCTTCACGGCACGGCAGATGAAAGCGATCATCGATGCCGGCGCCTACGCCACGCGCACGCCGGGGTTTGCGGTACCGGTCTGCCGATGGTTCCTGGGGGTTTACCGGACGCCGCACGCGCAGTTCGAGGGGTACTCTGTATACACTAACACGGTGCCCAGCGGGGCATACCGCGGATACGGAAACCCGCAAGCGATGTTTGCCGTGGAAAGCCAGGTGGACGACATCGCCGCCAGCTTGGGGCTGGATCCCCTGGAAGTGCGGGAGAGAAACCATCTGTGCAAGGGCGAGGTCTATGCCTTCAACGGCCTGCCGATCGAATCCTGCGGGTTTCACGAGGTTATCGCGAGGGGTAAGGAGAGCATCGGCTGGGAGGAGAAGCGAGGCCGAGCCAATCGGGGCGATGGCAGCAAGCGATACGGCGTGGGGATGGGCTTTATGATGCACGTGAGCAACGCCATGCCGAAGACCTGCGAGACGTCGGGAGCGATGATCAAGATCAACGAGGATGGATCGGCCAATCTGGTGTACAGCAACTCGGATTGCGGGCAGGGATCGGCGACGGTGCTGACGCAGGTGGCGGCGCAGGAGCTTGGATTGCGGTTCGGAGACGTCAGGATCAGCCGCGTGGCCGATACCGACGTGGCCCCTTACGACGTCGGGAGCCACGCCAGCCGACAGACATACTCCGGAGGTAACGTCGTGCGGAAGGCGGCCAGGGAGGCCAGAAAGAAGCTGATGGCGCTGGCCGCGAAGCTGCTGGAGGCGTCTGCCGACGACCTGGAAGTAGGGGACGGTCGCGTTTGGGTGAAGGGCAGCCCGGAGAGGGCCACCAGCGTGGCGGAGATAGCCCGCCTGGCTCACTTCGCCAGGGTTCCGGGGGAGGGTTCGCAGATAATCGGCATCGCAAGTGAGGAGCCACCGGGCAACCCCCCAACCTATGCGGCACAGTTTGCCGAGGTGGAGGTAGACACGGAAACCGGCGTGGTAAGGGTGTTGAGCTTCGCCGCGGCGCACGACGTGGGCAAGGCGATCAACCCGACGCTAGTGGAGGGTCAGATCGAGGGAGCGGTGCAGCAAGGAATAGGCTACGCGTTGACCGAGAACCTCGTGATCGACCAGAGCACTGGGAAGCCGCTGAATGGGAACCTGCAGGACTACAGGTTGCTGGGGACGGTGGACATGCCAAAGATTGTCAGCATATTAGTAGAGGTACCGAGCGAGACGGGGCCCTTTGGGGCCAAGAGCGCAGGGGAGTCCGGCCAGGTACCGACGGCGGCAGCCATTGGCAACGCGATCTACGACGCGATAGGTATACGTCTGCACGAGATACCCTTTACTCCGGAGGCAGTTCTGGCAGCGCTGCGGAACAAGGGACGCCCTTTGTAGAGACGACCCGGCGGGTCGTCTCTACAGGGTCACCGTGCTGCAACGGTTATGTCCCTCTTCTTATACCGGCATCCCGTATTTCGTCGTCCAGTTCGCGACAACCTGATTTCGCAGCTCGGCTGGATACGTCTGGCCGAACGACGCCTTCGGCGGCACCTCTGAATAGCGATCCCATTCAATAGGCCAGGTGCAATCGTAGGCAGCCGTGAACCCTTTGGCGTACTGCCTCTCGTGCAGGTCGAGGAACGGCACCAATCCCCAGCCCACCGAAAAGTCCTTTTGCTGCACTCCCCGCCTCGGCACGCATTTCGTGACGAAGGCGTGCATTATCTGGTTTAGATCGTGGACGTCGATGTCGTCGTCGCACACCAGGATGTGCAGGTACCGAAAGCCTCCCTTGGTGGCCTGAGCGGCACTGGCGACCTCGTGGGCAATACCCGCGTACTTCTTATCTACGATGATCACGATTCCGTTGCCGACGCCGTGCGGTGGAACGTAGGCGTCTTTGACAGGTATGCCTGCCTGCCTGAGCGCCAACAGCGCCTCCGCACAGGTCCCCAGCGATTGGCAGGCCAGGTGTGACTCGGTGATCGGGATGCCCTCGCAGTTGGCCGTGAGAATCGGGTTGTCGCGGTGGGTGACGCAGAGGACGCGATAAACCGGGCGCGGCATGCGTGGCGAGGCGCGGTAGCCGGAGTACTCGCCGAAGGGACCTTCGTCCCATCGCTCGCGTGGCATCATGACGCCTTCGATCACTATCTCCGCCGTGGCCGGCACCAGCAGGTCGCTGGTCTCGCACTTCACCAGTTGCACAGGCTCCCGGCGCAGTCCGCCGGCCATATCTGCCTCATTGACGCCGGCCGGAAACGCAATTGTGCCGGCCATAGTGCAGATCGGATCGCCGCCAATGACTGTCGCAAAGGGCATCGGCTCGTTGCGGGGCTCGAACTTCCGGTAGTACATCATCCCGTTGTGTTGCTGCGGCCAGACGACGCCACCCGTCCTGTTCCGGGTGTGGACCATCTGGCGGTACACGCCCCAGTTAGTCCAATCGCTATCCGGATCCTTGGTAACCGTAAAGCCCCAGGTGACGAGGTAGCGTCCTCCGTCGCCTTCGTGGAGATACGGAGCCGGGAACTGAAACAGATTGACGTCTTTGCCGTAGCACACGTTTTCTTTGCAGGGTCCAGTGGCCACCTGGTAAGGCTTGATGGGCGAGGAAACGCGTCGCATGTACTCGCGCTGCAACTGGTCATAGGGCGTCTCCGGGTCCAGTTCCATCGCGATGGCGACCTTGCTCCACATGGTGATGCTGCCCCGGTTCAGTGGTGGCCCGAAAATAGAATGCTCCGGACCGTACCCGCGGATCTTTTTGAAATGGGCCGAGGGCGTGCCGATCTCGCAACTGCGCCGCATAACAGCTCCAACCTCGAGGTTCCAGTCGACCTCGGCTTCGATGCGCACCAGCTCGCCCCACTGCTCCAGGGCCACCATGTACTCTCTGACGTCGTCGTATGCCACCTGTAACCTCCTTGTACGAAGCCAGCCGAGGGCGAGGTTTCCTCGCCCCTACGTCCTTCGATGTTGTCGCCAGAAACCAGGCTAGCAATGGTGCCTGGAGGCCGAAGGGCAACCACGCAGGGTTGCCCCTACGGGAGATACGCGCAGATGCTGCCTGGCCGAACTGCGAAGTTCGAGATCATATCCTAGCCAACGGCAGAGCTGACGCAGGACCCGTAGTATCCGAGTCGGGAGCTGATCTCGGCTCCCGCTCGGCAAACCTCGGGTGCCAGCCGTTGGAGGTCCGTAAGAGATAGCCGCATCGACGGGCCGGCCACGCTGATGGCGGCGATGACGCTACCGAAATGGTCCATCACCGGGGCGCCCACGGCCCGCAAATACGAATCGTATTCGCCGTCGACCGTCGCAAAGCCCTGGCGGCGGACTGACTCCAGCTCCGCTTCCAGCTCGGCGGCGGTGCAAATTGTCGTGTCCGTGTATCTCTTGAACCTGATCCTGGCGATAAGCTCACGACGTCGCTCGGCCGGGGCATAGGCCAGCAGTATCTTGCCTACGGCCGTGCAATGAAGAGGTGATCGGGTGCCGACGCGAGACAGGAGCCCGATGACGTGCGGGCCACCCGCGAAGTCGACATAGACGGCGTCGTCGCCGTCCAGAACGGCCAGATGGGCGCTCTCGCCGGTGCTGCGAGCCAGCTCGGCCAGAATGGGTCGAGCTTCGGCTCGCCACTGAAGGCTCCCCACCATCCGGCTGCCCAGTTCGAACAACCTGATGGAAAGCTGATATTCGGGACCGTCCGGGCTGTGCTTCACATAGCCGATGGCTTCCAGAGCGGCGAGAAGTCGATACAGGGTGCTGCGGGGCAGTCCCACGCGCTTGGCCAGCTCCGCGGCGCCAATCCGGCCCTCGAGGCCGATGGCCTGGAGGATGGCATCCACGCGCTTGAGAAGATGGGTGGAGTTGTCTCGCAAGATGGTATACCTATCTCACAAAGTTGCAGGGAAGTATAGCATGCGCTACAGGCGGTGTCAAGGCTTGTCTGGTCGGTTGGGCAGGCATTGTGAAGCAATCTGGCGAGGGGCGGACAGAGACGTCCGCCCCTACATAATGCTACAGATAGTCCTCCACCCTGATGTCCTGCCAGCCGGGGATCGTCGCCAGCTCGAAGCGCTCGGCACGGGCGAGGGGTTTGGTGGCGTCGATGCCCACCTTGGTGATGTAGCCGTAGGTGTCCTGCATCGGATCGAGCTCGTTGCCCTGGCAGCCGGAGATGTAGAAGACGTCCCGGTCCCACTGCACCCGGGTGGATACGGCGTACTCGACCTCCTGCGGGCGGAAGATGTCGATGTCGGGGTCCACGGCGATGACCTGCTTGATGTCGCGGTTGCTGGTGAGCGCGGCGAGCAGGGCGTTCTTGGCCTCGCCGTCGGTGCGCTTGGTGATGGAGATGACGGCGTGAAACTTGCCGCAGGCGCCGGGGGTGATGTAGACGGCGTTGACGCCCGGGATGATGCCGGCCACGCTCTTGAGAAGCACCGGCTCATTGGGCATGCCCAGCAGCAGGCGATGCTCCTCGCTAAAGGGCAGGATGTCCTGGTAAATGGCATCGCGCCGGTGCGTGATGGCGCTTATCTCGACCACCGGGTTGTTCCAGCGGCCGCCGTAGACGCCGGTGAACTCGGCCATCGGGCCCTCGTCCTCGACGAAGGCCGGGATGATGGTGCCCTCCAGGACGATCTCCGCGTCGGCGGGAACCAGCAGGTCGACCGTCTCGGCCCGGACCACCTCGACCGCGCGGCCGCGCAAGCCGCCGGCGATGGTCAGCTCGTCGAGGCCGAGGGGGATCGACGCGCCCCAAGTCGCCCCGGCCAGTCGCAGCGCGATGTCGGTGCCGACGACGATGGCCAGCTCCATCCTGCCGCCGGATTGCTCGGCCTGCTGCTGAATGCGCAGCATGTGTCGCGGCTGTATGAGGACGCCCAGTCGGTTGCCGGCCTTGACCTGAAAGCGGTGGAAGGAGACGTTCTGCCTCCCCATCTGGGGGTCCTTCGCCAGCACCAGTCCCGAGGTTATGTAAGGCCCCGGCTCTTTCTCGTAATGCTTGGGGACGGGAAGGAGCCGGGCGATATCGATATCGCCCGTGTGGACCACCTCCTTGACCGGCCCGGTTTCCACGCGCGCGCAGGGGATAGGCTTCTCGATGGCGTTGATGTAGTGCAGGGTCAGGCCGGCCTGGTCGACGCCCAGGTTGCGCGCGATCTTCTCCCGCGTGCCGTCGGTGCCCACGATCACGGGCATCCGGTAGCCCCTGACGTCGTGAAAAAGCACCGCCGGCCCGCCGTCGAGCTTCTTGGCGATGGCTGACAGCTCATACACCGGATCCACGGGCTTCCGGATGTGGAGGAGCTGTTGGGTTTGTTCGAGAATGGCGATAGTGTCGCGCAAGCTCATTGTAGGTGCCTTCTTTCATTAGAACTCGGGCGCAGGCCGGATTGGTAGGGGCGGTGCGCGAACCGCCCCATGCGCATTAAGCTAAGCTAAGCGGTCGTCGCTGATATGGGTGTGCGATTCACCGCGCCCCGAGCGTAGGGGCGGACGTCCTCTGTCCGCCCCGGGGTGGGGTGGCACGCCCGCCGGAGATAGCAAACGG
>JACQUC010000127.1 GCA_016210495.1 Chloroflexota bacterium | reverse complement strand
GTGAAAAGTAGCACCTACCGGACAAACGTTGGTGCATGGCGAGTTTTGGCACTGCTGGCATGGCATAGGAATGAACTGCGTCCCCTGGCCGGGTAGCTCCGACTCATACACCCGAATCCACTCCATAGGCTCCGGCGCATATGGGACGCCAATTCCGCATGGTGGTTTGGCACCAGTGAATATGTGGTTTGGTACCAGTAAACACGATGGGGATGTCCTAATTTTGTTGACGGGGGGTTTCACCACGGAGACACGGAGAGGCGCGAAGATTTGAAAAACGGCAAGCGGGCACGTAGGGGTGCGAGCGCGATTAATCGCGCCCCTACGGCGGGACCGGAGCCTATGGCGCGGCGGCGCCTGGTATTCTGCCTCCCGTCAACTCGGCGTAGGTTTCCTGGAGAACCTCGACGGCGAATCTGGTGTTGTGGATACCATTGCTGCCGTCGTTCTTGATCAGCCAGTAGTTCCACAGCGCCTTGCGCTGCAATTCGTTGGTGTTCGACGGGCTGATCGTCGACGAGAGCACCGCGCCGTCGGCACCCTTGGGCAGTGCAGCCGAGACGATCTCCAGCAGGCCCTTTACCTCGTCCTGGACACCTGCGACCCTGCCGTCTCCATCGTAGTCACCTCGAGCTGGGCGGTTGTACGTCGTCAGGCCACTATGGCAGCCACCGCAGGCGTTGACGGCGTTCTCCACGCCGTCGGCTTCCATTGCCCACGTGTGCTTGCCGAGCTTGTTGTAGCCGGGCGCCGTGGGATCGAACTTCGGATTATGGGAGTCGAATCCCGGCGTTTCGGCCATATGGCATTGCGCACAGCCTTCTTCTACGACCACCTTGTGCGCCGACGAGCCGAATGGTCTACCAAACTCGAAAGCGCCGGCGCCGTAGAACACATCGGCCTGCGAGTTGTCGTGAGTACCCCTCACCATCTTTCCGGCCACGTAGTCGGCTTTGTAGGCGAGGTCACGCTTGTTGGCGTGGCACGTAACGCAGACGGCCGATACCTCGGCATCAACCGTTAAGCCGTTGGGCATCGTCACCTCGCCCTGAACCCTGAGCTGGAGCGACTTGATCTGCCCATCGGCGGCCTTGAACGGATAGGTCGCGGTGTGCGGATCGTGGCAGGTTACGCAACCTATCGGCGACATTGCTCCGGGATCGGGGATAGTAGCCTTCTTGCTGGCAGTAGCCACGGCCGGGAAGACCGCCGGCTGGCCGCGCTGCTTGACGGCCACGTAGCCCTGGCTGGTGTGGCATTCCACGCAGGACGCGCCTTCGGCCATGTGCAGCGGCGGCTCTATGGCATGTTTCGAGTTGCGCCACTGCTGGTTCTGCCCGTGGCACTGGTCGCACACGCCCGTCTCGTAGCTCTTGCTGCCCGTGTGCGAGCTTCCGCCCGGACCGTGGCAATTCTCGCACTGGATGTTGGCGAAGCGTGCGATGCGCGGGTCGGCAATGACCTCGTCGAGCGTCTTCTTCGCGCCCTTGACCTGACTCAAGAAGCTGCCTTTGGACACGTCGTAGCCGGACATCTTGACCGCGTCGTCAAAGCCGCCCGCCTTGTCGGTCTCGTCGTATCCCACTGTGTGGCAGCGGACGCAGTAGTCGCTCGTCGACGAGTACGACGCGTAGGTGTCGACGAACTTGGTGGCATGGCCGGTCTCCTGCCACTTGGAGACTATGTCGGGCATCACGCTGCCGTTGTGGCAGGCTGTACACCATTCGCCACCAACGTAGCGCCCGGCGTTCACCTCCACCGAGCTCTTCAGGCGCCTGCCGTCAGAATCGGTGGCTACCAGCGTGGCCACGTATTTGCCGGCGCGATCGGCCTTGAACCTGGGTGTGCGCGAGTTGGCGCCCTCGATCCGCGCGGTGGATCCACTCGGCGCCTTTAGCGACCACGACCAGCCCAGGATGTCCTTCTCTCCGTTGGCCTGGCTGCGCGAGTCAAGGTACACGTAAGCGCCCATCGGCACTTTGCTCAGACCACTGGTCGTCATCTTCTCGTTGTTCTTCTGCGCGTAGCCCGAGGTTAGAGTGATCGCGGTTGCCTTATCTGCAAACACCTCGCTATCGGTGTTTACATTGATCGACCTGACTTTGGCCAAGGTGATCTCCGACTCCTCGACGCCAGCTTCCGAGACATCGGGCGCGGCCTCGTCCCCTTCGGACGCGCTCATGGAGCCCACCAGGGCAAACAGTGCCAAGATGGCGAAAATCAAGGCGACCTTCAGAATGCTTCGGACTTCAAAGTGCATTTCTGCCTCCTTGCAAATTGCTCTTTGCCGGGAAACGACCAACATCGGTGAATCCCTCGGTTCGGTGCTGAGCTAGACGATCACCACCTTTCTTCACAGGGTTTGGACGTGCCAAAAGGGAGCAGACGTGGTTGGCCACCGAGCCACGTCCTCCCGACTCGCGGTGTTTAGGGAATGTCTGCTGATCCTACCGCACGTACGCCTCACACTATAAACGCTGCGGTGGAGGCTGTAAATCCTCCGTCAGAGCTACACTTTCATAGTCAAGTAGGCTCAAAACCGAGTAGTAATTGCATTTAGCCATATTGTACTAGTCCACAACTTGGGCCTTCATCAATCAAGGCCCCGCTAATCCCACAAGAATCCTCCCGCTGATCCGCTGAGTGTTGACTTCGGCGTGGTGGACATGCTATACTGGGCAAAATCGAATACGATATCGACTGTGAACAGGACTAGTAGGCGTCAAGCGGGGGTAAGAGAGTCGGACCAGGTGCAAGCCGATACCAGCGCGGACGGCTGAATGGGCCTGGGAGTCGCAAACCGAAAGCGGCGGCAGGTCGCCGTGAAACGTACCACCCACGGCGATACCACGCCAGACAAGTAGGCTTTGTCGGAGATGCCACCGTTATCAGGGCAAGGGGTATCGGATACCGGTGCACGCTACGGCGTACGCCATCGGAACTCCTGTACCTCCGATAAGCGAGGATTTCGCAGAGGGCCCGCTCAACGACGAGCGTAAGTTTGCGAATCCTAATCAGGGTGGCACCACGGGTTTGCCCCTCGTCCCTGGATTGGACGAGGGGTTTTCTTTCCGGACAGGGAGATTTGCCAGTGGGGCCTTGATTAATCAAGGCCCCACGAGGAGGGGCGAGTGATGATCAAGGAGGCGATCGCGAAGCTTTTCGCCCGAAAGAGCCTGACCGGCGCGGAAGCCGAAGGGGTTATGCACGAGATCATGCAGGGCGAGGCCACGCCGATCCAGATTGGCGCCTTCCTCATCGCCCTGGGCATGAAAGGCGAAACGGTCGAGGAAATCGCGGGCTTCGCCCGAGCCGTGCGAGCCAATGCGATCCACGTCAGGCCCAAGCGCGACCACCTCCTGGACACCTGTGGAACCGGAGGGGACGGCTCGAAGACCTTTAACATCTCGACCACCATCGCCTTCGTGGCCGGCGGCGCCGGCGTGGGAGTGGCGAAGCACGGGAACCGCTCTATGTCGAGCAGGTGCGGCAGCGCGGACCTGCTGCAGGCATTGGGCGCCAACATCGACCTGACGCCGGAGCAGGTCGCTCAGTGCATCGATCAGGTCGGCATCGGGTTCCTTTTTGCGCCGGCGCTTCACCCAGCCTGGAAGCCAGCTATTGCCCCGCGCCGGGAGGTTGGTGTGCGCACGGTTTTCAACGTTCTGGGCCCGCTCTGCAACCCGGCCTCGGCGAAGATGCAGCTCATCGGTGTATATGATCCGAAGCTGGTCGAGCCGCTCGGTGGCGTGCTCTGCGCCCTGGGCACCGAGCACTCGTTCGTCGTCCACGGCGCCGGCGGCTTGGACGAGTTCTCGACGCTTGGGCCGACTAAGGTGGCCGAGGTCTTCAGCGACCGGGTGGAAACCTACGAGATCGATTCGCAGGACTACGGCATCCCTCGCGCGACTGCTGGCGATCTGGCCGGAGGAACCCCGGAGGAGAACGCCACGATCACGCAAGAGGTCTTGCAGGGCAAGCCCGGGCCTCGACGCGACATTGTTTTACTCAACAGCGCGGCGGCGTTGATCGCCGCCGGAGTCGCCAAGGATTTCCGAGAGGGCATCGCCATCGCTGGCGAGACCATCGACGGCGGGCGCGCGCATCGGGCAATGGAGGCGTTCGTGAAACTCAGCAGCAGCTTCCACGCCAACGAGTAACGCCAGCAGTAGAGGCAATCATCCCTTGTCGAAGCCAACCATCCTCGACAAATTAGTCGCTTCAACCCTCCGGACATTGCCAGGGCGGATGGCGGAGCGACCCCTGGACGAGCTGAAAAGGCTTGTCGCTACCCAACCGCCGCCGCGCGACTTCGTCGGTGCGCTCAGCAGGGGCCAGCGCGCCTGCCGCCTTCGTGGCGCGTCGAGCGCTCCTGAGTGGAGCAGCGCCGAGCCCGGCACCGACATACCAATCCGGCTCATCGCCGAGGTGAAAAGAGCCTCGCCCTCCAGGGGCGTGCTCTCTCCCTCTCTCGACGCCGGGGCGCTCGCACAGTGCTACGCGCGCTCGGGCGCTGCCGCCATCTCGGTGCTCACCGAGCCCAGCTTCTTCCGTGGTAGCCTGGCCGATCTGACGGAGGTGCGTGCCGCCGTCGAGCTGCCGCTGTTGCGCAAGGATTTCGTCCTCGATCCGTACCAGGTTTACGAGGCTCGCGCCGCTGGCACGGATGCAGTGCTGCTGATCTGTGGCATCCTCTCTCTTGAGCAACTCGCCCACTTGCTTGATGCGACGCGTTCTCTGGGAATGGCCGCGCTAGTCGAGGTCCACGATGGCGAGGAGCTCGAGCGCGCGTTGAGCCTGCAGCCCCGCGTCGTCGGCATCAACAACCGCAATCTGGCGGATTTCACGGTCGATCTCGGGACCACGCTTCGGCTGCTGCCGGGTATGCCCGAGTCGACCGTCGTCGTCAGCGAAAGCGGCATCCACTCGCGCGCCGACGTGGTGAGGTTGCGCGACGCCGGCGTCGACGCCATTCTCGTGGGAGAGGCCCTGGTCACCTGCGCCGACCCGGAAGAGATCGTGAGGGAGCTTATCCGATGGTGAGGGTAAAAGTGTGTGGCATAACGAGGGTAGAGGACGGACTGGCGGCAATCGACGCGGGCGCCGACGCCCTGGGCTTCGTCTTTGCCAAGAGCCCTCGTCGGCTCGCGCCCGAATCGGCGGCCGAGATCATCGCCAAGCTACCTCCACTGGTAACAAAGGTGGGCGTCTTCGTGGATAGCGAGTTGGACGAGGTGCGCAGCATAATGTCGCTTTGCAGCCTCGACATCGCCCAATTGCACGGCAACGAGAGTCCGGAGTTCTGCCAGGCGCTCTTTCCTCGGGCCATCAAAGCCTTCAGAATTCGCGGGCCATCGAGCCTCGAGAAAATGGAGGGCTACAATCTGCGGGCTTATCTGCTTGACGCCTTCAACCCGGCCATCGTGGGCGGTACCGGCGAAACCTTTGACTGGGAGCTGGCTAAGGAGGCGAGGCGCTATGGAATGGTTATTCTGGCGGGCGGGCTAACACCCGCAAACGTGCGGCGGGCCGTCGAGGCCGTCGATCCGTTCGGCGTCGATGTGTCCACAGGCGTCGAGAGCGCCCCCGGCAAGAAGGACCCCCAGCTCGTCCGCGCCTTCATCAAGGCCGCCAAAGCGCCCATGGTGTGAGAAAGGAGACCTAGTCCAGTGCCACTACCAGACGAGAACGGACGTTTCGGCCCTTACGGCGGCAAGTACGCACCGGAGGTGCTCATGCCCGCGTTGGCCGAGCTCGAAAGCGCCTACAAGGAGGCCTGCGCTGATAAGAGCTTCTGGAGAGAATATGACGACCTCTGCTCCAACTACGTGGGCAGACCGACGCCGCTCTACTTTGCCAAGCAGCTTACCGAGGAGCTAAGCGGGGCCGAGGTCTTCCTTAAGCGCGAGGACCTGGCGCACACCGGCGCCCACAAGATAAACAACGCGCTCGGGCAGGGGCTATTGGCACGTATGATGAACAAGAAGCGCATCGTGACCGAGACGGGCGCCGGTCAGCACGGAGTGGCTACTGCAACGGTTTGCGCGATGCTGGGAATGGAGTGCATCGTTTACATGGGCGAGGAAGACGTGCATCGACAGTCGCTCAACGTCTTTAGAATGAAGCTGTTGGGTGCAGAGGTGCGCGCCGTCACCACCGGCACGCGCACGCTCAAAGATGCCATCAACGAGGGCTTCCGCGACTGGGTAACCAACGTGCGGAGCTCTTTCTACCTGTTCGGCTCCGTAGTCGGTCCCCACCCATACCCCATGATCGTCCGCGACTTCCAGTCTATCGTGGGACGCGAGACCCGCGAGCAAATTCTGGCTGCACGCGGTCGGCTGCCGGACTACATCGTTGCCTGTGTGGGCGGCGGCAGCAATTCCATCGGGATCTTCCATCCCTTCTATCAAGATCGGGCGGTCAAGTTCGTGGGCGTAGAAGCGGGAGGGCACGGTCTGGCTTCGGGACGACACTCTGCCACGCTTTGTGTTGGCCGTGTGGGCGTGTTGCACGGTGCTAAGTCATACCTGTTGCAGGACGAAGATGGCCAGGTGCGTCCTACGCACAGTATCTCCGCGGGACTGGACTACCCCGGCGTAGGACCTGAGCATAGCTTCTATAAGGATACTGGCAGGGCCGAGTACGTGGCCGTCGACGACCGAGAGGCGCTGGAAGGCTTCGGCATGCTCTGCCGCTCCGAGGGAATCATTCCGGCCCTGGAGCCGGCCCACGCCGTCTATTACGGCGCAAGACTCGCGAGAGGGCTCCCTTCGGACCAGATCGTCGTAGTAAATCTGTCCGGAAGAGGGGACAAGGACATGCACACCGTCGCCGGCGCCCTGGGGGTGTCGTTATGAGCAATGAAGGAAGGCCGACCACCGCTC
>JACQUC010000133.1 GCA_016210495.1 Chloroflexota bacterium | reverse complement strand
GTCTTGGCCCTTCAACTATGCTCAGGACATGCTTGTCGAGGTGCGATCGTTCGTGGTTAGACTGGCTCACCACGAACGGGATTGGCCACGTCAACGTCAATCAGAAAAGCAGTACTGAGGATCTCTCCTGAGAGCGTAAGGGGGCGTCCAAATGATGGGGGTTGGCGTGGACGGCTTCGCTGCGCTACCGAGGTCGGTGACATGAAGGACCGACGAACCGCCTTTGCCATGGTCAGCCCGACCGTGGTGATCGTCGCGTTGATTTTCGTGTACCCCTTGCTCGTGTCGCTGTGGACGAGTTTTCAGTACAAGGTTCTGTCCCAACCTCACCTCACGCGGTTTTACGGTTTTGGGAATTACCAGTGGCTGTGGACAGAGCCCCGCTTCTGGGATGCTTTCGTTCGGAGCATCGTCTTCCTGCTGTTCACGGTTGTGCTGTCCATGGTGGTCGGAATGCTGGTCGCATTGCTTCTGGATCACTATTGCAGCCGCTTGGCGTGGCTCAAGGCGCTCTACCTTATACCGATGGTCGTGACGCCGGTCGTGGTTGGGATTCAATGGCGGTTCCTGCTCAACGCGCAGTTTGGCGCGCTGACGTGGTTGTTTGAGGCAATCGGCCTGCCGATCGGGGGCGCGTGGCTCACCAAGCCGATCGGGGCCATGTTCTGGGTGATCGTCGTGGATATCTGGTACTACACGCCGATGGTCATCCTGCTCTTCGGCGCGGGCCTGGAGTCGATCCCAACCGAGGTACGTGACGCCGCAAGGGTGGATGGGGCAACCGCGTGGCAGAGAACTCGCTACATCTTTGTCCCGATGCTGAAACCGGTTCTGGGTGTGATCCTGTTAATCCGAACCATCGGTGGCCTGCGAGCCTTCGATACGATTCTCGTCATAACGGAAGGGGGCCCAGGCCGTTCCACGGAGGTTGTCAATCTTCTTGCGTACAGATACGGCCTCCAGTACTTCGACATGGGGAAGGCGTCAGCCATGGGTTGGGTGATGCTTACCTTGGCCCTTGTATTGACCGTGCTCTACATCCGATTGCTGCGTGTGAGGGTAAGCGTGTCATGAACAGAGACAAGAGGCGGACAGTCGAGGACGCGGGTGGGTCTGGCTATCCTGACCGCACCCCTCTGAGGGCGGTTTCCACGCAGGATCGTGATGCATTCGCGGGGGCGAGAAGTTCTGCGTGGGTCGAACGATGGAGATGGCTGCGGCCGTCTGCGATGTTGGCGTTTGTGTTCCTCGGGGCCTACCTCCTCATCTCACTCTTTCCGATCTACTGGATCATCATCTCTTCAATCAAGACCCGGGTGGACACATTGGCCATGCCCCCGGTATGGTTCTTTCGCCCGACGTTCAAAGCCTATCTGGATGTATTCGTGTTCGAGAGCTATGGGAAGTATTTCTTCAATACAACGGTGATTGCTCTATCCACCACGACAATCTCCCTCGCGGTGGGCTCCATGGCCGCCTACGTAATGGATCGGTATCGGTTTCGATTCAGCGACCTGATTGCCTATTCGTTGCTGGCCACTCGCATGATCTTCCCCATCGTCTACGCGATCCCGCTGTTTCTCCTGTTCCGCGATCTCGGTCTTCTAGATACGCATATCGGGCTCATCATCGCGTACACGACGTTCAGCCTTCCGTACGCTGTCTGGATCATGTCCGGGTTCTTTGCGGCCGTCCCGAGGGAGATCGACGAGGCTGCGATGGTTGACGGCTGTTCGCGTTTCGGAGCGTACTGTAGGGTGATTCTGCCGCTCACCGCGCCGGGTCTGGCGGCCGCGACAATCTTCATCCTTCTCCTGTCGTGGAATGAGTTCCTCTTTGCGCTCGTCCTGGCCGGGGGCGGGAAAGCCAAGACGCTTCCAGTAGCTGCCGCCCAACTGATCGGCCAGCGGGAGATCGAATGGAACGCGCTCTGCGCCGTTTCCACGGCCACGATCGTACCGCTGCTGGCGTTCTTTTCTCTGGTCCACAAGTACCTCTTGCGAGGGATGATAGCGGGCGCGGTGAAATAGCCTCCCTGCGGTTCAGTTCGGGATCGCCGGGATGCAGGGAGCGGACACGGAGGCCTGTGAGGACAAGCGTGGGCGCGCACCTGAAAGCGGTGGTCATTGGCGCCGGCTTGGCCGGTGAAGGGCATACCGTGGCACTGCAGTATGCTGGCGTGTCCGTGCGGGCCATCTGCAGTCGAACCCCGGAGGTCGTCTCTGAGCTCGCCGGCCGGCTGGGCGTGGTGCAAGCCTCGATCGACTGGCGGCGTACGCTCGTGACCGTGCGACCCGATATCGTGGCGGTGGCCACCCCCGCTGCGGCCCATGTGGAGCAGATCACGGCCGCGTTGCAGCTTGGCTGCCACATATACGCCGACAAGCCCCTGGCAGTGACGGCCCGCGAAGCGCGGCAGCTTTACGAACTGGCTCTCGAGCGTGGAGCGAAAACTGCCTTGGCGACGACCTGGATGTACGATCCAGGGGTGACCTACCTGGGTGAGTTGGTCGCGGCTGGGGCGATCGGGCGTCCTCTCGGGGCGGAGAGCCGCCATCTGCTGCTCTGGCCGCACCCTGTTGCGGCCACATGGATGAACAGGCTGAGGGAGGGTGGGGGTCTCCTGAACAACCGCTTCCCACATCAGTTGGCCGCAGTGCAACGGGTCGTGGGTGGGGAGGTGCTCCAGGCCATGGGGGAGGCCCGTGTCCATCGCTCCCGTTTGCCCAATATTGGGCACCTGCATGATTATCGCCAGCGCCGCGCGCTTCGAGCAGAGGAACTCGTGGATGTGCCCTGGGAGGAGGTGGATGGTGACGATGCGTGCACGGTGATCCTTCGTCTCGGTGCACCAGGCGCAGGTTCGCGGGACACGATCAATGTGCATATCTCTTGCTCGGCCGTCATCCGACCTCGCGAGGAACGCACGCTCACGGTCTACGGCGACGAGGGCTCTCTGCATTACGCGGGCGGGGTTCACTTCGGCATCCGACCCGCGACCGCTGCACGCCCAACCATCTCGCGCGCAACGCTGCAATACCATCAGTGGACAGATGAGCCAGTGCCAGAGAGGGTATTTCAAAACCTCCCACAGGTCGAGGACGACTTGCAGCGTGACTGGGCGGCGCTCGCCCGCGAGTTCGTGGCGGACATCCGCGGCGAGCCCCACTCAACCTATCCGACCTTCCGGCAAGGGTGGATCAACCAAGAGATCATCGAGGTGGCGCGCGGAGGATCGGGCTGGAGAGATATCCCACACGACATCGTCGCGGATACCGGCAATGCCTGACGAGTCTCGCTCGGCCGAGCGCGGGCACACCTGGCGGAAAGCAGGCAGCCCTTTGGAGGCGTGCATCGGGTGATGGAGTGTGGGTGTGTATCAGGAGCAGAGACCATGTCCAAGCTCGCACTGCTGGGTGGGCCAAGCGTCATTCAACCCTCGGGTGCATCATCAATGGACCCGTGGTCGTACCAGGACCTTGAAGATGCCTTTGTGAGGTACACGGGCGCACGGTATGCCCTCGCGGTCGGGAGTGGCACGGCGGCCCTCATCTCCGCCCTGGTGGCTGTCGGCGTCGGTCCAGGCGATGAGGTGCTGACTGTTGCCCACACCTGGATCGCTTCCGTCGCGGCGATTCTCCGCTGTAACGCCATTCCCATTTTTGTGGATGTCGATCGCCGCACGTTCACCATGGATGTCGAAGACGCCGCCCGCAAGATTGCTCCCCAGACCAAGGCTGTTTTGCCGGTGGACCTGTATGGCCTCCCGGCGAATATCCCGGCCCTCATGGAC
>JACQUC010000137.1 GCA_016210495.1 Chloroflexota bacterium | reverse complement strand
GGCTCGATGTCACCGAACCCGTCCTGCCGGATGCCCTTGAACCCGTCGTTCTCCACGATGGGCTGGACGGAGAGCGGGTCGAGCTGCTTCAGGTCGATGGGCACGACCGGGAGGATGCCGTCATCGGCCAAGGTCTTTGGCCAAAGAGGCTTCCCGTCCTCGTCGTACGGCTGGTAGTTGCCCCACTGCTTCGTGTACGCTGCGAAGCCCAACGTGATCGCCGGGAGCGAGAACAGCATCAGCTTCTGGTAGATCGGCTCGATGACGCCGCGGATGAACCGCTTCTTGACCGGGTCGCCGCACTCGATGTCCCAGTCGGCGTTGACGAGCGGGCTCCAGATGACGTGCTCGGCGAGTGAGATGGCGGGGTGGTGCTGCATCTTGAGCATCGTGGCGATGCCAAGGGAGGACGGGTCCCACTGGCCAAGGTAGGAGGCATAGCGCCGCAGGTACACAGACCCATAGAACGGGTCCTTGTTGCTGACGCCCTTCTCTCCAATCTCGACCCTCTGGCCGGAGGGAGACGTGACCTTCTTCGCGCGAGGCGCCAAGTCTACCTCCGGAGGATGCCCTCGACTACCTGGAGTCGGCCCTGCTCGAAAGGATCGAGAAGCCGGGACCGCCTGATAAGTTCAGACGGAGTGGGCACCAGCCCTTCGTCACTACAGGCGGCGCCACGGGAGACGATGGTACCCCCGTTTGGAGCATCCCGGCTCCCTCAGGTTAGCTATTTCGGGTTAGTCGTAGCGTATCCCTCAGACAATCTGGGGGTCAAGCTTTAGCAGGGCTGGCCTTCATAGCTCCCGTGGGCCATTAGTACTTCCGTCTGACCATGCCTGCATGTTCCTCAGCCGAGCCCGATCGCGGGTGTAGAGCCGCTGCGTGTACGAGATCAGGTCTTCATCCGGCTGCTCCGCGAACGCACGCCACAGGTATTTCATCGTGGTCTTCCAATCCGGGAGCGCGTTCGGATTCTTCTGCGCCCGCAGCCGGCCAACGGCCGTGAAGGGGTTCACGCCCTTCGCCTTCCAGGTACGTATCTGCCGTGGATAGAAACGGTCGATGAACTCGACCATGACCGCGAGCGGGTTCGATGACTCCAACAGACGAATCTGCCAATTATAGAACTCGTTGGGCGCAGAAGGCTGTGGATTTGGTGTGATTTCCTCAGACGGTTCAGATTCCCCGCTGAAGTCGTTCCATTCGCCGTCAACAACCTTGACACGGCCCGTCGTACCACCTGCCACTTCCCTCTCGGACCCTTGAGGGGATGCGTCGTGTGCGCCCCGTCCGAACGTGCCAGCGTTCCCTTCCATCGAAGATGGAAGGGTCTCTCTGCTTGTAGTCTCTGTAGTAATCTCTGGTATTGGTCGTGCGTGGGTGCGCGATGGTGGTGCGGAGTTGAACGATGGTTGTGCGTTGGTGCTCGATGGTCGTGCATTTTTGCATGGTGTTCGTGCAGAGGCATCTGGCGGGTCTTGACCGGCTTCCAGGGACTTGAGCTTGTCGTAGTCGATTGCGTACCACTTCGTCTTGTCGAGGCCGGACCTGTTGAAGTTTCCCGAGACCAAGAGCCCTTGCTCCTCAAGGCTCCGCATCGCTCGCCCAATCTGAAACTCGGACAGGAACGGGAACTGCTTCTGCCAGCCGGGGTAGGAGTTGTACACCCACCTACGCCCTTCATGGACCTCGCCGGCACCGGCCCTGACCCAATAGTGGATCTGTTGCAAGATGATCGACTCGTGGAGGCCCACCCTCGCAGCCAGGGTCGGCAGGACCAACAACGGAGGTTCATCCAGCAACAAGCTGCCTTGGTATTCGCGTGTCATTGCTCCCTCGCAGTCTAGAACTCGTCCTCAGCGGCTGACTTCAGGCGAACCACACCGTCGCGCTCCGTCCGCTCGTCGTAGTCCACGATAAGCGTGTACTCCGGAACCACGTTGAACTTCACATGGCCAAGGCCACCGTAGCGCGACTTGGCGATGATCAGGAACCACTTGCTCTTGTTGACCTTCTCCTTGACCCTTCGGTCAGGCTCGTAGTCGGTGTCGAGGCCATGGAAACCTAGGTCGGACGGCACCAGAATGGTCTCTCCACGAGCCTGGTACATGTATGGGTAGAAGCAGAACCAGACATTGTCGGCCACAGCCTCGCCGGCGCCGCCCCAGCGCAGGTCCTGGAGCCCAGGGATGCGGGACGTGGTGCGTTCGACGTTGCGCGACAACTGGCTGAGGATCATCACCGGGATGTTGCGGACCTTGGCGATCTCCTTGGCCGCGCGGAAGATGTTGGAGACGCGCTGCTCCTCGTTCTTGTTCCTGTCGGCCACCATCTCGGCGAAGTCGATCACCAGGAGCCGCACGTCCTCGTGAGCCATCATCGAGAGCGTCTGCCAGTGGAGGAACTCCGACGTGGCCACCCCGTCGTAGATGCGGACGGGCAGCTTCAGGATCTCCTCAGTTACTCTCCGGACGCGCCGCTTCTCGGCCGCGCTGAGCTGACCGGCCTCGAGCTTCGTGGAGTCGACCATGGCCTCCGCGCAGACCGCACGCTTCACGATGTCCACCCGCTTCATCTCGAGCGAGGCGAAGGCGACGCATCCTCCCCTGCCCTCTCTGACGATGGCCTGTGCGATGTTCTTCATGATCAGCCAAGCGAAGGCGGTCTTCATCGAGCCTGGGCGGCCACCAAGGACGTACAAGTGCCCCTTCGCCAGCCCTCCACCGATGCGGAGGTCCAGCCGCGGGAATCCCGTCTCTTCCTTGTCGATGGAACGGCCCTCGAGCCATTCGGCGAGACGTTCCTCGAACTCCTGGCGCACCTCGGACAGCGGGATGAACCCGTCTGAGTCGTTCCTGGTCTCATGCGCGGTCAACGCTGACATGGCGGAGGCCAGCACGGCGTCCGCTGACGTGCTCTCGTCCTG
>JACQUC010000131.1 GCA_016210495.1 Chloroflexota bacterium | reverse complement strand
ATCTATCCTGGGAGGATAGCGACACGTAGGTGACGTCTTTGTCTGGGTCCATTCCTTTGTCCTTCATTGCGGCCCTGACAGCCATGTGAGTTATCGCTCCAATGTTAACACCGATAGCCTTCCCCTTGAGGTCGTTGAGCGTGGTGACGCCCGGTCCCCCTATGACGTACCACGGAGCCTCTGCGTGGGTAACCATCAATATCTTGGCTGGAAGCCCCTTGGCAACGATAGGCGTGAAGACTTCTCCTGCCAATGCAATAGCAGTGTAATCAATCTCGCCGCTAACGAGACCGGGTGCGTGTAGCAGCGGCGCCACCTCCACAATCTCCACATCCAAGCCTTCAGCTTGATAGAAGCCCTTATCCCTGGCGAACCAGAATGGGGCAAATGCTCCCCCCTTCCTGAACACTGCAAGCTTTACCTTCTCTAGCTTTGCAGGAACTACTGGGGTAGGAGCAGCCGGAGCCGCTACCGGGGCAGCCGGTTTGGGAGCAGTAGTTGGGGGCGCCGGTGCCGCTACCTCGGCAGCCGGTTTGGGAGCAGTAGTTGGGGGCGCCGGTGCCGCTACCTCGGCAGCCGGTTTGGGAGCAGCAGTTGGGGGCGCCGGTGCCGCTACCTCGGCAGCCGGTTTGGGAGCAGCAGTTGGGGGCGCCGGTGCCGGCGCTGCGGGCGCACACGCCATCAGCACCACCGTTAGTCCTAGGATCAAGACAACTATGGATGCCAAACCAAACGTCCTCATTGCACACCTCCAAAACAGAATCTTGCCAATCTCACAAAGCTTCCGCTTCCCAACCCCACTGCCGGCTTATCTCATTAAGAGATTGATGAAGGAGACGCCATTCTTCTCGATATCCACCAAACCTCCGATCCCTCATTAGCAGGATTTCTCCTTTCGGTGTTCCCCAATGCTGCTGCTCCCTATATGAAGTACATTATACAGAAAGCATAATTAAGGAGGTCGCCCTATCCTGCCAGGCCGGGTTCAGCGTGACCACCAAGGTGCAATTTGTTCGTGGGCAAGATCTGAAAAGATACTCTACCAGGCAAGGGGAGCCGTATGGACACCAGGGCATACGGTCATTCCACATGCCTTTCGTGGCGATAGGGAGCAACACGTCGTTCTAGCCACTGAAGCACATTCGTGAATGAGACGGAAAAGATGACCACAATGGCCATAGCTGCAAACATCTCGGCGGTTTGGAATTTGGCTC
This sequence comes from Chloroflexota bacterium, assembly GCA_016210495.1. The sequence goes on along the minus strand of JACQUC010000131.1, from coordinate 10,430 downwards.
CGGCATTGATCATAAGCCATCCTAGCCCAGCAGACGACATTTAAGACTCTGCCACCACGACCATTATTACTGCTCGGCCGACCGCTAAACGAAGACCGGCTATCACGAACGGTAATGAGGCTGGTAGTACAACCTCGAAGAATATGTCCCGCTCACTAGCTCCGTAGGACTTGGCAGTCTCTACTAAGCGGCGGTCTGTTCCAAGTACATCTTGCTGAGTGTTGATCAATACGGCGAAGACTGCCCCTAGAAAGATGATCACAACCTTTTGTAGGGTTAATAAGGCCATCAATCATTCGCAAGAGCGTCGTCTTTCCACAGCCGGATGGCCCAAGAATGGATAGGAACTCGCCCTTGCTGACTCCAAAAGATACCGCGTCGAGGGCAAGTACGCCTGGGCTGCGGCCAGAAGCTCCAAAAACGTGGCCTATCACCTGCAGATGTATGTAAGCGTCCCGGCACATAGTGTTGCCGCCGTCCATAGTCTTGCCTGCCTCAAAGCAACCAGTTGTTACTCAAATAGGCACAAGAAACGCAACGTCAGCAGCGATAGCGTTTGCCATCAGCGACATTGCTCTTGCGGCATTCCTGTATGCAGGTATACGAACGCATAATAGCATGCCCCCCTCATCTTGTCAAGGGACTACTCGTGCGTTCCACCAGAGTTCGCACTCTTGACAAGATGAGGGAGGCATGCTAACATACGCGTGCATACCGGTATACAGGAATATAAGAAGCGACAGGTCAAAAGAGGGTGGTAGCCAGTCCTGCCAATGCTGAGTTGGAGAATCTGGCAGGACTGATGTTCCCCCGGTTCCCTGGTCCGACAAGATAATGTCGCTCATCCGGTACGTAGCACCTGTGGCACCGGTGATCTACATGATCATTGCCGGCGCTTCGCGTTCAGCCAGAATCTCGCTTACATGGTCTTCCCCGCCATCGCCCTGTGGCTGCACAGTACGATGAGGTAGAAACGGGCTTGATCGAACGACGAGGAGGTGAACGTTGAAAAGAGTCGCTCTGGTCGCGGCGGGAATGACCCGCTTCGGCGTGCGCCAGGCGACCTACCGTGAGCTGATTCAAGAAGCCGGGAAGGCCGCCTTTGACAGCAACAGGAACATCTCGCCCAAGGACGTCGAGGGTTTTGTTCTTGCAAGCGTCTTCCCTGAGCGATCAGCCTTCCAGTCGCATGTCGCGTGTCTGGCGGCAGAATCGCTAGGCGTCCGGCCGCGAAAGGTTTTTGGTCGTGTCGAGAACATGTGCGGGAGCGGCATAGTTGCTATCCGCACTGCTTACACGGCCATAGTCGCCGGGCTGACAGATCTGGTCATGGTGGTGGGCGCTGAAAAAATGAACATTCCCGTGCCGGCTGAGGCCGCTTTCAACATGATTACTGGCCTGGATAGGGACTGGGAAGGATCATATGGCCTCGCAGCGCCACCGATGTTTGCCTTGGCTGCACAGGCTCACGCGGCTAAATATGGCACCACCGAAGAACAACTCAGCCTAGTCTCTGTCAAGAACCATAACCACTCGAAGAACAACCCTTTTGCTCATTACCAAAAGGGCTCTACCCTGGACCAGGTGATGTGTTCCAGGATGATCTCTACTCCCCTCCGCCTGTTCCACTGCTCCTCTATGAGCGATGGCGCGGCAGCAGCCATCTTTGCCTCCGAGGAAAGGGCAAAAGAGCTGACTGACAAGCCGATTTTCATCGCCGGCACCGGCCAGGCGTCCCACGGCTATGCCGTGGCCAACTTCTACCGCGACCTATCCCACTGGCCGGCGATGAAAGAGGCCGCCAAAGATGCCTATACTATGGCGGGTATCGGTCCGGATGATGTCGATTTTGCAGAAGTGCACGACTGCTTCAGTATCGCCGAGATAATCGCCTACGAGGAGCTCGGATTCTGCGACAAGGGCGAGGGCGGCAAGTTCGTCGAACGTGGACTGTCCGACTATGGTGGGAATGTGGTGGTGAACCCGAGAGGCGGCCTGATTGGTTGCGGGCACCCGCTGGGAGCAACGGGAGTGGCACACGCCGTCGAGGTCTTCCTGCAGATGCAAGGTGAAGCAGGCCTACGGCAGGTTCCAGAAGCAAAGATAGCCCTTTCCCACACCAATAGCGGCCCTGGCGAGCATCACGTCTTGATATATGAGAAGGGGTTCTGAACGTGGAACAGCCGTATGTCTACATTTTGGATCCGTATCCGCAGCAGACGCCGGAACAGACCAGACTGTATCCCTTCTTCGAGCATCTGCGCGACGGCAGGTTAACGACTAGCAAATGCAAGCGATGCGGGGCTCTTCCCTGGCCACCGAGAGTTGTTTGTCCCACGTGCATGTCAGATGACCTCGAATGGTCCGAGCTTCCCCTCGAAGGTAAGATCTATGGCTATACCGTCCAGGAGGCGGGGTTGCCGCCTGGATATGATCCGCCCGTGGTTTTTGCCCTCATCGACCTTGCCAATGGAGTGAGGCTCCTCAGCGTGATCGAGGACAGCGACATCTCCGAGATCGAGAGCGGTGCAAACGTTGAACTGATCGTCAAGAACGTTCCCTACGGCCGCGTAATGCCAGCGTTTAGGCTGAAGAAGTGATCCCCATGGCCTGGTTCGGAGGATAGCTATTTGGCAATGGCTCTTGCTGTACGTGAGACAGTTCATAATAATGAGTAATGGGGTTTACTTCGGTTTTGGCAGCAGATGCTGTTGACAAACTGGGTACGACAATTAGGGAGTTGGCGGGCAAAATCGCCGAGGCGATCTCTGGACGTCGCGAGGCAAGGTCTTCGCGTAACTGGAGGGTATAAATGGCGCTTGCGGTTGTGGGGAAGAGCGTTGTCCGGCGAGACGCGCTCGAAAAGGCATTAGGTCAGGCAGCCTACCTTGACGACGTCGTGCTGCCCAAGGTGTTGATAGGTAAGGTCCTCCGCAGCGATTATGCGCACGCGAAGATAATAAGAATCGACACTGGTCGAGCGAAGGCCCTACCGGGGGTGAAAGCGGTGATTACTGCCGATGATCTGCCCGGTGCCCGGCACGGCCCGTTCGTAAAGGATACGCCCATACTTGCTACGGGAAAGGTACTTTATGTTGGCGAGCCCGTTGCCGCCGTCGCCGCGGTGGACGAGGAAACGGCGAACGATGCGCTTACTCTGATTGAGGTCGAATACGAACAGCTACCTGTCGTGCTCGATCCCGTCGCCGCCATGAGCGACGATTCTCCCCTTGTGCACGAGAATCTACTGAGTTATCCAGCGGTTTTCTCCGCTCGACGCTGGGGTAACGTGTGTTCCCATACGAGGTTCAACCTAGGGGACGTGGAGAAGGGATTCCGTGAGGCAGACCACGCCTTTGAGGATACCTTCAGGACCCAGGAGGTGCATCAGGCGTACCTGGAGCCCCACGGCGCGATAGCTAGTTTTGATGCCGCTGGCAAAGTTACCGTCTGGACGACGACACAGTCGGTATTCCACACCCAGGCGAGCATCAGCGAAACGTTGCTCATTCCAGCCTCGAAGATCAGGGTCATCAGCACGCGTGTAGGCGGGGGCTTTGGGGGCAAGGTTGAGGCGATTACGCAACCTATCGCGGTGGCGTTGGCACAAAAAACGGGACGTCCTGTCAAGGTCGTGTTCACACGCGACGAAGAGCTGGCGGGCACGAGGCCTCGGCACCCATCTATAGTCGACATCAAAACTGGTGTAAAGAAAAACGGCACCATAGTCGCCAGGCAGGTGCGGTTTGTTCTCGATACCGGGGCGTACGCCGACGACGGGCCGGGTATCGTCGGATTCGCGGCCCTCTGTGCCACGGGACCCTACAAGATACCGAATGTATTGGTCACTGGCTACGGCGTTCACACGAATAAGACGCCTTGTGGAGCCTACCGCGGGTTCGGCAATCCGCAGGTTACCTTCGCCTTCGAATCGCAGATGGACCTGATCGCCGAGCAACTGGGAATCGATGCGCTGGAATTGCGCCTGAAGAACGCTGTGGAGAACGGCGACATCAACATCGCCGGACAGGTGATGCCGAGCGTTGGCCTTAAGGAATGCCTGCGAAAGGCCGCCGAGGCTGCTGGTTGGGGCAAGCCTCGCACGGGGCCAAATCGCGGACTTGGGGTTTCCTGCTTGCACCACTCCTGCGGTGTCTTGCCTGCCTGTGCGAACGTCCGGTTGAATCAAGATGGCACGGTGACCTTGCTCACGGGAGCTGGGGAGTTGGGGCAAGGATCGGAGACGATCCTATCACAAATTGTCGCCGAAGAGCTTGGCGTGCCTGTTGAGGATATCAACATCGTGATGGCAGATACGGACGCCACGCCTTACAACTGGGCCACATGCGCCAGCCGCATTACATACACGATGGGGAATGCAGTGCGGCTGGCCGCTGCCGAGGCCAAGAAGAAGATCAAGGCTCTGGCGGCCGAGAAACTCGAAGCAAACCCCTCCGACATCGAAGTCGCTGACAGACACGCCTACGTGTCGGGTTCACCGGAGCGGAAACTATCGTTCCACGATCTGGCCGCCATTAGCCACTGGGTCCAGAACGGCCCCATCTTGGGAGAAGCATCCTTCATGGCCCAGGGCAATCCTTACCAACCCGGGGCTATGGAGGGCTTCCCCTTCAGATCCGTCACTGGCTGGGTTTTCGGTGCTCATGTTGCCGAGGTCGAGGTGGATCGGGAGACTGGACAGGTGCAGGTCTTGCGAGTGGCGGCCGCCCACGACGTCGGCCAGGCGGTGAATCCCAGAAACATTGAAGGTCAAATCGAGGGCGGCTTTGGACAAGGACTAGGCTACGCGCTCTTCGAGGAGATTGTCCGGGATAACGGCAAGGTGGTGAATCCGAGCTTCGTCGATTACCGACTCCCTACCACAATGGACATGCCACAGATGACGCCGATAATAGTGGAGGAACGTGAGCCGACAGGTCCCTTTGGCGCCAAAGGAGTTGGAGAGCCCGGGCTCGTCGCTGCCGCACCGGCTATCGCGAATGCCATTTACGCCTCAGTGGGGATCAGGTTGAAGGAACTCCCCATGACTAGCGAAAAAGTTCGGAAGGCCCTCCTGGAAAAACCAGAACAAGAGAGGAAACAAGGAGGTTCATAGTCGATATCACGTGCTCCTCTTCACGAGGAGTTCGAGCAGACGGCTCCCAGGTCAAACTGGAAGGATACGCGAGAGTACCTGAAGTTCCTGGCGACCATGAAAAAGGATGTCGTGTACATACTCACAAGGACCAAGGAGTGAGGAATGGCTTACACTGACTATTGGAATCCCCGCATCGAGACTCTGCCCCTGGACGAACTGCGCGATATTCAGAATATTAAGCTGCAGAAACAGATGCGCTACGTCTACGAGCGTTCGCCCTTCTATCGCCGCAAGTTCGATTCGATGGGTGTTAAACCTGAGCATATCAGGAGTGTCGAGAACCTGGCCGAGTTGCCTTTCACGACCAAGGAGGAACTGCGAGAAAGCCAGGCCGAGTGCCCGCCACTCGGCCTGCATATGGCCGCCGACCTCGACAAGGTAGTGCGTGTCCACTCTTCCTCTGGGACGACGGGACGTCCCGTATTCGTGGGAATCACCGAGCACGATCGACAGACCTGGATCGAGATCGTGTCTCGTGTGTGGTGGACCCAGGGGACCCGCCCGACGAGCCGGATGATGATCGGCTTCAGCATGGGCATCTTTGTGGGCGGCCTCACGATGTACGATGGGCTGATGAACATTGGGGCAATGTTCATACCCATTGGGACGGGAGCATCCGAGCGCTTGCTGGACACAATTCAGGCCTTCAATGCCGATATCCTGTGCTGCACACCGTCGTATGCCATCTATTTGGCTGAGTACGCCAGGAACAAGGCGGGCCTCGATCCGAGCGCCTTGGGCATCAAGCGTATCCAGTGCGGCGCCGAGCCCGGCGGCGGCGTGCCCGGCGTTCGCGATAGGATAGCGGCCGATTGGAACGCCATCGTCACCGAGAGCGTCGGCAGCGCCGACGTCTCTGGCATCTACGCCGCGCAGTGCGACGAGCTACACGGGAACCATTTCCTCGCTCCCGACTACGTCGTCTATGAGATCATCGATCCCGACACGGGCAAGGTCTTGTCCATCGAGGACGGCGTGAAAGGCGAGATAGTGATCACCCACATCGACAGAGAATGCGTTCCTCTGGTGCGCTATCGCCTGCGCGACTATATGCTCGTGCAAACCAAGCCGTGCAAGTGCGGTCGAACCGGCCATCGACTCCAGTGCGTCGGGCGCACGGATGACATGCTCCTCGTCCTCGGCGTCAACGTGTTCCCTTCGGCGGTCAAAGATGTGGTTTCGAAGCTTCGACCGAAGACCACCGGCGAAATCCAGATCCTGCTGGACAAGCCAGGCCCGAAGGTCGAGCCACCCCTCAAGGTCCGGGTCGAGCACGGCCCTGACGTGCAGGACCTGGCTGCCGTCAAGAAAGAGGTTGAAGAGACCATCAGAGGACAGTTGGTATGCCCGAACTCGGTGGAGTTGGTGCCACCGGGGACTTTGCCCAGATACGAGATGAAAGCGCAGCTTATCAAGAAGCTCTACGAGTAACCCGAAGCAAGACTTGTTGGGGAGGCTATCGTCGATGAAGCACTGGGTCGTCGGAACCGATGTAGGCGGGACGTTCACCGACATCATCGGTATGGACATCGAAACTGGCGAACAGCGGCTGGGCAAGGTGCCCACCACGCCTCCGACCTATTTCGAGGGCATTATCAATGGCCTGAAGAAGGCAGAGCTGGCCGGCGAGGAGACCATGTCCTTCCGGCACGGCGCCACCGTGTCCACGAACGCCGTCGAGGAGAGAAAGGGTGTCAAGACCGCCTTGATTACCACGGAAGGCTTCCGCGACGTTCTGGGTGGCGGACGAGCGGAAAGGATCTCGGCCTTCGAGCTTGACTGGGATCCGCCGGAGATCATCGTCCCGCGCCGCAACGTACTCACGGTGCGTGAGCGCGTTGGCCCGTGGGGCGACGTCATTATCCCGTTGAACGAAGAGGACGTCCGCGTCGCCGCCCGCAAATGCCGCAAAAGAGGGATCGAGTCGGTTGCGGTGGTATACATGGACTCGTTTATGCACGCCGAGCACGAAATCAGAACGAGGGAGATACTGCTGGAAGAGCTTCCTGGTGTCGACATCTCCATTTCCTACGATGTGCGACCCGAGATGCTCGAGTTCGAAAGAACCTCCACCACGGTCCTCAACGCTTACGTTGCCCCCATAATGCGCAAGTATATGGCAGGCTTAATGGAGACCGCCAGAACACAGTGGAACTATGCGGGTCCGATTCTGATCACCACCGGCACGGGTGGCGTTGTCGGCATCGACGAAGCCATTAAGCTGCCGGCCGTAACGTTCCACTCCTCGCCGGTTTCGGGCGCGGTTGGCTTTGCGGGCTACTGCGGTCAGATGGCGGGCTACGACAACGTCATCGCCTTTGAGACCGGAGGCACCACTAACAACGTATCGATGATTTACAAAGGCAAGCCCGCGATGACCCGCGAGTGGAAGATCCTTTGGAATGTGCCCTGTTGCCTCCCGTCCGTAGACACCATCTACATGGGTGCGGGCGGTGGCAGCGTCGGCTGGGTAGACAAGGGTGGGATCTTGAACGTCGGTCCACACAGCCAGGGGGCAGTTCCTGGTCCAGCCTGCTATGGCCAGGGCGGTGAGGAGGCTACCAACACCGACACTCAGATCGTCCTCGGTAGAATCAACCCCGACTATTTCCTGGGCGGAGACATGACGGTTTATCCCGAGCTCTCCTTCAGAGCGCTAAAGGACAAAATAGGAGACAGGTACGGCTGGACAGCCGAAGAGGCGGCAGCCAATATGTATATGGTGGCAATGACCAACCTGATGCTTGGCATCCGGCTCCAGACGGTTGCTCGCGGCTGGGACCCACGCGATTTCGCGATCGTGCCGTACGGGGGTGGCGGCGCTCTCTATGCCTGCGACATCGCACGCGAAGTCGGACTCGCCACCGTCATCGTGCCACCACTCCCGGGCTATGCCTCTGCCTTCGGCGCTCTCCGCGTGGACGTCAGGCACGAATTCGTCCTGCCTGTCTTCACCCTGGAAAGCCAGATCGACTACGACAAGCTGAACAAGTCGATGGACGACTTGCTGAAGAAGGCGACCGATGCGCTCGACAAGGAAGGAATTTCATCAGAGAACATGGTCTTGCAGAAGCTGGTCGACGTCAAGTACTGGAGCCAGGCGAACTACTTCACCGTCGATGCTCCGCCGGGCAGAATCCAGGACCTCAAAAGCGTCACCGAGAGCTTCGTCTCCGCGATGAAAGCCAAGTACGGTTGGATTCTGCCACCCGGCTACGTCGAGACCGAACTCGTCAACCTCCGAGTCGTCGCGACGGGCATCATTCCGAAGCCCAATCTGCCCAAGATCGCGCGCGGCGGCACCCTCAAAGAAGCTATGAAGAAGCCACGACAGGTCTGGTTCAAGGATTTCGGTTTCGTCGACACTTCGATCTACGAGCGAGCGTTTATGCCCATCGGCGCGACGTTCGACGGCCCGGTGATCGTCGAGCAGCCGGATACTACCGTCGTGATACCGCCGCGGACCCGCTGCAAGATCGACCAGTACGGCAACATCATCGTCAACGTCGACAAGCTGTAGTGTAGCCCGGAGTGCAACAGGCTGCGGCAAGAGCTTGAAGAATAGGAGAAGGCAATGGTTGACAAGGAAGAGATGAAGGTTGGAGTGGACAAGAAGGAGCTCAAGGAGATCAAAGAGCTCAAGATGGACCTCATTACTTTCGAAGTGTTGCGTAATGCCTTCGTGTCTGCCTGCTACGAGGGCAGCACGAGCATCGAACAATATGCCTACCACCCTGTCGTCGGCATGGGCCGCGACCGCTCGAACGGCATACTGACGGTCGACGGGGGATTGGTCGCCCATGGGCATACGGACGCCGCCGCCCACTACGGGTCGTTTGAGGACGCCTTGTTGAATCTCTTCAACCACATCCCCAAGGAGAGGATGAAGCCCGGGGACGCCTACATGTTCAGCGACCCCTACGAGGTCGGCTCTCACGTCAACGACACGCACCTCTTCAAGCCCATCTTCTATGACGGCCAACTCGTGGCTTTCGCCTGTACGGTCGTCCACTGGCCCGATATGGGCGGTCCGCTGCCGGGCACGTTCAACCCGAGGGCCACGACGTGCTATGCCGAAGGCGTCCGCGTGCCACCGATCACCCTCTATAAGAACAACGAGCTAGACGAGGAACTGTTTGGCTTCTGGGCCGCCAACATCAGGCACGCCGTCGAGCGACGCGGCGACCTCACTGCCCAGTTCGGGTCCGCTAGCCTGCTCGAACGGCGTATTCAGGACCTATGCGCGAAGTACGGTGTCGACACGGTGAAGCTGGCTTTCGAGGAGCAGTTCAATTACATCGAGCGACTGCTCTACAGGGAATTGGACGAGATCGAGGACGGCGAGTGGGAGTTCGACGACTTCGGCGATAAGGACGTAATGGCTCCCGGCGAGCCACCTATCAGGGTTCACTGCAAGTTGACGAAGAAGGGCCGGCACCTTACCTTCGACTGGACCGGCAGCGATCCATCGCCGGTCGGCTCCTGGGGAGGACCTCGGGGCACCTGCCTCAGCGCCAACTACCTTGGTTTTATGATCGGCTTCCCGCACCTGTTCCCGCTAAACAGAGGTATCACCAGGAACCTCGAGATCGTCACGAAGCCTGGCACCGCCGTCCACGTGGTCTATCCCAGCGCCACGACGGGCTATTGCTCCGGCGCCTTCGACAAAGTGGAATCTGTTACCATCGCTCTGATGTCACAGATGCTTGCTAAGACGGCGCCGTGGAGGGTGTATCCCGGCTCGGTGAGCCTTACTAATCTCTGTGTCGGCAGCTACAACCCGCGGACGCGGAAGGGTACCGTCCAGTACACCTTCTCCGTCGGGGGCGAAAACGCCCGCACGTTCAAAGATGGCAAGGACTTCATGTTTATGCGGTTCGCCAACGCCAAAATCATTCCACAGGAGCTTGAGGAACGATGGTTCCCCATTCTCTACACGAGGTACGAGGCGGTACCCGATTGGTGTGGGCACGGCAAGTTCAGGGGAGGCTTCCCGATCGTGAGAGAGCTTGACGTTCTGGCCGACTCCCAGATGACCATCCACGGCGACCGCGAGATCTACGCTCCGTACGGCATCGCCGGCGGTCTTAACGGTGGCACTGGCAACCTCATCGTCAACAAAGGCACGGACAAGGAAGACAATGTCGGCATGTACGGCACCGGCATCGAGCTGAAGGCTGGCGATCACATCTGGTTCTCGCAAAGTGGCGGTGGTGGCATCGGCGATCCTCGGGAGCGCGATCCAGAGCTCGTGCTGCGGGACGTGATGGAT
>JACQUC010000126.1 GCA_016210495.1 Chloroflexota bacterium | reverse complement strand
TAACGGTTCGAGTTGGGCGGCGTCTTCAAGCCGAGCTCGACCTCGCCCCTGAGCACCGCCAGCGGGGTGCGCAGTTCATGCGACGCGTCGCTGATGAACTGCCGCATTTTGTCTTCGAGCGCGCGTTTCTCCCGCCAGTGCGCCACCATGTCGTTGAAGCTGTCCACCAGGTCCTGAATCTCGTCCCGAGTTTTCAGGTCCAATGTGTAATTGAGATTACCCTCGCGCAGGATCGTCGTGCCGGCGATGAGCTGTTTGATCGGGTGCAAGAACCGTCGCGCCATCCAGTGCCCGCACAGAGCGGACAACGCGCCGATGCCCACCAGGCCCAGGATGAACGTGGTCTGGAGCGGACGAATCGCCTCGAACACCGTAGCCGTTGGCACGTCGGCGATGAGGAAATGACGGCTGCCACTGCCGTCCCCGCCCGAGAACAGCGGGGCGTACGCGACGACTCGGGACGGGTCCTCAGTAATCGTGCCCGGCAAGTCCGACAGAATGTGCCGGACCATGGCGGGCGGGTAGTCATGGAAAAGGTTCTCATCCTCCTGGTGGGCCAGCAGCGCGTTCCAGTCCTTCTTTTTCTGCGAATGATACAGGTACTGCCCCTCGGCGTTGGCAACGGTAATGGTGCCGGAGGGATAACGGCGCACGTCAAAAAGCTGGAAAAACTTCGCCGCATCGACGCTGACCACCAAGATCATCGTTAGCGAATTCTGCGGGCTGAAGAGCGGCAACAGGCCGTCAATGGCGGGAATTATTCTGTCGGTTTCAGGATGGCGGAATTCGCACGGGGAAAACTTGATTTGGCCAGGTTTCATGTCCGCCGTGGCATGCACATAGAAATAATACGGGCGTGTCGCCAGCTGGTCCGTCGGCACAGCCTGCAGCTTACCCCTGACAAACATCAACGTAGTGACCTCCTGCCCCTTAGCGTCCAGCAGGATGACTCGCACGTAGGAGGAAGTATCTCTCAACAGAGCGAGGAGTTCCTGCGCCGCAGCGTGGACGATTGGCTGCAGGGCGGTACCGTCCCGTTGCAAACCATCGGCCAATTGCTGGATTTCCGAGGTGTGGGACAGCAATCGCATCTCGCCTTCGACGCGGGACAAAAACGATGACGCCTTTTCCCGCACCTCCGCAACATCGTTTTGCAGATCCCTCAACTGCTCGGCTTTCAGGTGGTCAACCTGTGTGCGGATCACGTAGCTGCCGATGACCAGTAGCGGCAGAGTGGAAAGCAGAATGAAGAGGGAGGTGAGCTTCCCCTGGATTCCGAGTCGGCGCGATCGCCGTGGGGGACTCGACGTGATGGCGCACATGGAGCGTTACTTCTTCATGAGAAAGTCCGCGGAGACCCCGCCGCGCTTTGGCACTACGATGTCCTGAACTTTCAGGCCCGCAGTCTCATGCCAGGCGGCCAGGCGGTATCGGCCCGGCGGCACGCCCGGGATGCGGTAGGCGCCCTTCTCCTGGGTCACGGCGTAGTGGGGGGTTGGCACCACCACGATGAACGCAGACATTTCGGGATGAATGCGGCAGAGGATCGGGATCACGCCTGGTCTGTCGCACAGGATCGTCTTGACCAAGGCAGGTCGGTACGTGCCTAGATCGAACTTCTTGTCTTTCCGCGGCGAAAACACATTGTGCAACACCAGATCGTTGTTCGGGAAACTGACGGTGGTGCCGACCAGCACGGGCAGCACATGCGGCACAAAAGTGAGCTTGACCTGGTCCAGCACAACCGGATGTTGTGGCGCAGCGAAAGTCTTCCCCTCGATCTTCTCGACATAGACGACAGCGTCAGACAGCGCCCGTGCGGTAGTCTTGACTGTGCCGCTGATTTCTCCGACGTCGGCAGGCGAAACATGTGCCACGCAAAAGCTGATGGCAAGCGCCGCAGCTTTCGTCATACCCTGTAACACTGGGGTTACCACGCCCCATGAGATGGACCTTAGGCGGTGGTTGCGTCCCTTGCTGGCGCCGCCCCGCCACCCGGCCTTCGCTGCCCGAGGCGACCCCGCCCCAGCGCGATCACGATCACAGTGTTGAATCATGGCGGAAGGGACGACCGACCTACGGCAGACGGATGGCCGAGTGTTCTTTCCCATTTTTCTTAATCCAGAGGCAGGCGCACGGTGAATGTGCTCCCCTTGTCCGGGCAGCTCTCAATGTGGATGGTGCCGCGATGGGCCTCCACAATCCATTTGCAGATGGAAAGTCCAAGCCCGTAGCCGCTCCTATCGCCAGGACCGCCCCGGTTTGCGCGATAGAATCGGTCCAAGACATGCGGCAGGTCTTCCGGTTCGATGCCGATGCCGGTATCAGCCACGACGAGCTCAGCCTGACCGTCCACGGGCCGGCAACCCAGGCTGATCCGGCCACCCTGCGATGTGAATTTGACCGCGTTGCCAACGAGGTTGAGCAGCAACTGCCTGACTCGCATCTCGTCCGCCGGCACCACGACCCCGTGCCCATTTACGAGAGTGACCTCAATGCCCTTGGCTTCAGCAAGGACCCGGGCCTGCTCGGCCATCTCGTCCATCACGCACGTGAGGTTGACCGGCTTGAAAGCCAGCGCGGCCTTCTCCGCGTCGGCGTTGGATAAGAACAACAGTGTCTCAACCAAGCCCGACAGGCGCTCAATCTCGACAGCGCACAATCCCAGAATCTCCTGGCAACGCTTCGAGTCGCACTGGACTTTCAGACCCAGTTCGACTTCCCCCCTGAGCACCGCCAGCGGGCTGCGCAGTTCATGCGAGGCGTCCGTGATGAACTGACGCATTTGGGCAAACGAGCGATGCAGCCGCTCCGCCATTTCGTTGAAGGTTTCGGCCAGCCACTGCATCTCGTCGTCCGTCTCCGGCACGCGCAATTGCTGGTTGAGTTCCTGGGCTTGAATCGCCCGCGCAGTCCGAATCATCTCGTGGAGCGGGCGCAGCGCCCGGTTCAGCAACAGCCACGCGCCGAAGCTCGCCAGAATCAGCACGCCAGGCACGACCGCAATCAAGACGATCTGGAACTGCGTTAACGCCTGTTGCACCCCGTGGAGT
>JACQUC010000125.1 GCA_016210495.1 Chloroflexota bacterium | reverse complement strand
GGACTACAGGAAGGAATCAACGGCGAATTCTCGTGTGCGGCACAACCATGGGCGCGCTACGAGGGAGGGCTCTTCTCCTCGGAAGGCATAGCCAGCTGCACGGCCATACGCCGAGCGACCTTTGGCCTGGGCTGGGAGGGCCGCAGCGCCGAACCGAAGACCGCCAGACGCCGAATGTGGCGGTCTCGACAAAACGTGGCCAACTCCTCCTTCGGTATCTCTATCTGTACCATGGTCTGCCGCCACTACCAGTCGACACTCGACGCCGCCACCTCGAACACACTCGTCTCATCTATCACGACACCGCCCTTGGCTCGCACCAGGAGCGTGGCGAAGGGGTCCCTCATCGATTCTGGGGAGCCGAGTGTTCCAGCTACCAAGACCGGACCGCCGGACACGAGCTTAACAAACTATTACATTGCCGCCAGCCTATTTCAAGAAGGGCGGCTGTATGGCGAGCGAACAATCGTCCATGGAGGCGTCGGGACACGTCAGGCCGGGCGGTCGGACGCGGCGATTCGACGGAGCAAGTTTTGGGCTAGAATGCCTCAGTTCGACAAATCGAGGAGGCGCATAGCCTAGACTTGGACTTTCTGCTCGGATGCTTCGAACTGGGCACGGCACGCATACTGCAGTCTTTTGAAACTGGTTACGGAAAGACCTGGAGCGAAAAGATATGGGACAAGCAACACGTAGCGTAAGAGCAAGCCTGATGAGCTGTCCACACTGCAAGACAGGCCAGGTGTTCCGCCAATGGGATTACCCCAGCGAAGTCTGCTGTCTGCAATGTGGCTGGCACGGTACGATGAAGGATGTACGGGCAATGAGATATTCGCGGTACCAAGGAGAGGCAAGTAAGCCAAGAAGAATGTAGTTTGCTCACATTGGAACGTAAGGAGGATTGAACTGATGATGACAGACAAGTACTCAACGCCAGGCACATGGGGGATGATGGGACCCAGCTCAGGCGCTTTTGGCAGTCCCTTCGGCGCTTTCCATTGCCCTGTATGCGGCTATAGCGGCCCGGTTTGGCATCCGGGGGTATCGCCATCATTGGGCTTTGGTGCGGGCTTCACGCCCTCGTACTACTCAATGGCAGGCAGATGGGGTCTTGGCGGCCTGAGGACGTGGGGTGGAACCTACTCTCCACAGTACATCGCCACAGGCCTGCCGACGGATGAGGAGATCACCGAGATGGTTTACGATGCCATCGACGGCGATCCGCTCATCCCGTACGATGCCGACATCGATGTTGAAGTCGATGCTGGCGCAGTGACCCTCAGCGGCGCCGTGCCAAACAAGGATATGAAGCACGCTGCAGGTGATGATGTCTGGTGGGTGCCAGGCGTCACTGATGTCGAGAACAACCTGATGGTCACCGGACGAAGGAGAGCAAAGGGCGCTCCCCGAGAGGTTGAAGGGGCGCCAGCGAAGCCGACGGGCCGCACGCGACGCGGCGGTTGATGGCGATGACGCGAGAGGCGGTAAGCTCGCCAAACTGAACGGGTCGTTTGGGCGAAGCCCGAACCGCCTAGTCGGGCTTCACTGCTCTGCTCCTTGATTCTGCCGGGGCTTCGCCTCTTGCCGTGCTCGTTACGCTTACTGGCACAGGTATTGCAGGTTTGGCGGCGTCACGGCAAGAGGAGATCGTGCCAAACAGCAAGTCCAAGGAGGTATTCGAAAATGCCAAACGGTCAAATGATGCCGAGGGGTCGAACCTTTGGCACGGCGACGGGGATCCCAGGCGCTTCTTTCACGAGTCCGATAGGCTCGTTCCATTGTCCAATGTGCGGCTACAATGGCCCCGTATGGCATGCAGGCCCGTCCCCAGCGCCTGCACTCGGGGGATGGAACCCTATGAGCGTACTTTGGACCACTTTCGCAGGGGGAGGTGGGTTGAGAACCCACGGCGGCGCGTACAGCCCTGAGTTCATCGCCACTGGCTTACCCTCCGACGAAGAGATTACCGAGATGGTCTACGACGCTTTCGATATCGACCCTCTGATTCCATACGACGCTGACCTTGACGTGGAGGCCGACGCGGGAGTCGTGACCCTTTCGGGGTCGGTGCCAAACAAACGGGCGAAACATTCCGCAGGGGACGACGCCTGGCGGGTCCCTGGCGTCACCGACGTGCGCAACAATATCACGATATCCCCTCACCGAAGGGTCAGGACCGCTCCAAAAGAATAGCCAGTTGCGGTGAATCGCGACTTGTCGGCGTTACGCTCGTTTCACCTACACTAAACTTCGGTGACGACTGGGAGTATCAGAGGCTGTAGTCTCGTCTGTTCGTAAATGAACTTGCCCAGCACGTCCTTGATCTTGCCCACAATAAATCCATATTCCGCCTCGCCCTTCAATTGGCGCTTCACAGCGCGTAGAACCTGGGCACGGCCGCGCTTGAAAAGGTCCTCCTCGTCCCGGTAGACAAACCCCCGCGAAAGGATGTCCGGTCCCCCAAGGATTCTTCCGGTTTCCCTGTCAACCGCCACCGCGGCGATGAGTATGCCATCTTCTGCTAGCTTCCCTCGCTCTCGCAGCACCGTCTGCGTGACCCCCAGCGTTAAGCCATCGACCAGCACCGAACCCGAGGGGACGCGCCCTTTCTTTCGCGCCGATTCAGAGGTTAGCTCCACCACATCGCCTATCTCGGCTAGTATCACCCGCTCAGGCGGAATTCCAGTCTCGCCGGCCAGGACCTGGTACAGTACCATATGGCGATACTCGCCGTGCAGCGGTACACAGAACTTCGGCTTGATAAGGCCTATCATATCCTTCAGCTCATCACGGCTGGCGTGGCCAGAAACGTGGACGTTCGGTGCCACATCCCGGTACAAAACAACTGCGCCGCGCCTGAAGAGGTTGTCGATGGTTTTCGCCACGGTCTCTTCATTACCTGGCACCGGCGTTGCCGAGACTATCACCGTGTCCCCCGGTACTATCTTGATCTGCGGATGATCGCCCGCCGCAATCCGAGCCAGCGCCGACGTAGGCTCACCCTGACTTCCCGCGGCCAACAGGAGAACTCGATTCTGGGGCAAGCCGCGAATCTCACGTAGACTCACGATGGTTCCGACAGGTGGACGAAGGTAGTCGAGTTCCTGCGCCACTTTGACGCTATCTTCCATGCTCCTTCCAATCACCGCCACCTTCCTGCCGAACATGCTTGCGATACGCGTGACCTGCTCGAGACGCGTTATGTTAGACGCAAAGGTGGTCAAAATGACCCGGCCGCGGGCTTCACGAATGATCATCTCGAGCGCTTCGGCGACGACTCGCTCGGAGGGCGTCCTTCCCGGCTGCTCGACTCTCACACAATCGGAGAGCAGCGCAAGAATGCCACGATTACCAATCTCTCTCAATCTGTCCATTTCCGTAGCAGCCCCAAGCGCAGGCGTTTCGTCGAGCTTGAAATCGCCCGTCATCACTATCGCGCCGGCCGGCGAATCGACGACAATCGCTCTTGCATCCGGCACGCTGTGGCTGACTGGGACGAACTCCGCCTCCAAAGTGCCAAAGCGATAAGCCCGGCCAGACTCCACTGTCTGGAGATCAGCCAGCTTCGTTACGCGAAACTCCTCCAGCTTTGCCTTGAGAAGACCCAGGGTCAGAGTTGATCCATATATGGGAATCCTGCGGCCGAGAGTTTGCAGAAGGTAGGGGACAGCGCCAATGTGGTCCTCGTGCCCGTGTGTGAGTAGAACGGCACGAAGCCTGTCGACGTTTTGCCTAACGTAACTGAAATCCGGAATAACCAGATCCACCCCGAGCATCTGTTCCTCCGGGAACATCACCCCAGCGTCGACGAGCACCATGTCTTTGCCGTACTGGACGACCGTGGAATTCTTGCCCACCTCGCCTACGCCGCCGAGCGAGATCACCTTGATGGCTTGTTTGACCATTTCTGCCTCCGAAAAATGCTTTCTCCCTGCCAGCGCGAGGACCTGTTACTCATCCCTTGATCACGACGACCGGCTTTAGCCGCGCTACTTTCTTGGCAATTCCGGCTTCGACCACTACATCCACTACATCGTGGATATCCTTATAGGCAAGCGGCGCTTCTTCAGCCAAACCTTTGATAGAACCGGCTTGGATAAAAACCCCCTGTTCCTCTAAATTCACTTTCAACGTCTTGCCCGATACTTGCCTTTTGGCTTGATGCCTCGACATTCTTCTACCCGCACCGTGACAGCTCGACCCAAAAGATTCCTTCATTCCCTCCGTAGTTCCGGCAAGGACATACGAGGCAGTCCCCATGCTTCCTGGAATGATTACCGGTTGACCGGTTTCCCGGTATTCTGCTATCAATTCAGAATGAGCAGGCCCAAAAGCTCTGGTTGCGCCTTTCCTATGGACAATGACCTTTTTGACCTCTCCGTCTATGTCGTGTTCTTCGATTTTGGCGATGTTGTGGGCGACGTCGTAAAGCGTCGTCAAGCTCTCGGAAAACAACTCCTGCCAGACGTTGCGCACCTCCCAGGTGATGAGCTGCCGGTTGGCCCATGCGAAATTCGCCGCGGCAGCCATAGCGTTGAAGTAGTCAGTCCCTTCTCGTGAAGAGAGTGGAGCGCAGGCCAGCTCTCGGTCTGGCAAAGTGATGTTGTACTTCGCCAGAGCATTGAGCATTATTCTAATGTAATCCGTCGCCACCTGGTGTCCGAGGCCTCTCGATCCACAGTGGACCAAGACAACGATTTGATTGAGAGAAAGGCCAAAAGATGAGGCCATACGGCCATCGAAGATCTCTACAATTCGATCAACCTCGACAAAATGATTCCCCGCTCCAATTGTTCCCAGTTGATCCTTACCTCTTTGTTTGGCATGATCAGACACGACGTGATGGTCGGCATTTTCCAAACTGCCTTTCGATTCGAGATGGCTCAAGTCCTCGTCTCGGCCGTATCCTTGTTCAACCATCCACAAAGCGCCTTTGGCCAGAACTTCGTCAAGTTGTCGATCAAATAACTTAAGTATCCCTCCGTGACCTACACCCGAGGGAATTTCCTGGAATAGCCTGCTGGCGAGCAGCCCCTGGCGGTGATTCACGTCGTCGAACGTCAAGCTAGATCTCAGAAGTCTCACGCCACAATTTATGTCGTAGCCAATTCCACCTGGTGAGATGACGCCGTCAGGGTAACTCATAGCGGCCACACCGCCGATAGGAAAGCCATATCCCTCATGTACATCTGGCATAACTAGCGCAGCTTTCAGGATACCAGGTAGAGTGGAAACGTTAATGAGCTGCCCAAGTGACCTGTCCCTAAACACCTCGTTCAGCATTTTTTCTGAGGCGAAGATTCTCGCCGGTACTCGCATATCGGCTCTATGTGTCTGAGGTATTTCCCACAGTACGGGCGAAACCCGTCTGAGAACGTGCCTGTCGATCATATGTCAAACACCAGATTCGTTTGTAGATTACCCCGGCTGTTCCGCTCGATTTCTGCCTCGTGATAGGAGACGGCCTTTATGTCTTCGTCAAAGGATTTGACTTGAGTCCCCAACAAGTTCGCAGTCAGAGAATGTGCAGCCAATTCAGCAAACTCAACCTGACAGAAAATGGCGCCGTGGATGTGAGACAGCGTCAAAGCTTCAGATAGAAAATCGATTAGCAGGGCGGTTGTATCCGCAGAGGAAATCTCGATTTGATGGATTGTTGAGGGCAAACCGTTTTTCCTCTTACAGAAGTTCCTCTTCAGGATCTGATTCATTCCTTCCAAGGAAACTGTGAAAAGCTCCTCTAAGGAACTTGCTGCCACTTTCACTCTTACGTCAGCCGTGTGCGCTATGATTCTGAATGTTCTCATATTATTCTGGTCAGTGCATATTTCCAGCAGGATGTGTACCACGATTTGGCACACCACTTGCACACTTGACCTGAAAAACGAGATCCGGTCTGGCTCCTAGGCTGGCTGATCGGGATAACAGACAAGGTGACAGGAGGCGGAAAATGCAGTACTCTCGTAGACCGTATCCGTCGCGGCCACGCGACCCGCGCACGTTCTACATGGGCCCGTGGGGCCCGTTTCACGGGCCTAGCCGCCGTGACGATGCAGCCGTAAAGCACGACGTGGAGGACCTGCTGTTCTATGATGGCCTCGTCGATTCGCTGAACGTGAACGTCAATGTTTCCGACGGCGTCGTGACACTGACTGGCACGGTTTCTTCTGCCAACGAGAAGTGGGCGGCAGAGGACGATGCCTGGGCCGTTCCTTTCGTGAAAGACGTGAAGAACAACCTGCAAGTCAGCTAGCGACGTGAAACTGGCGGTGGCCATAACCCAACGCAAGGAAATCCAGCTCTCTGTCGAACAGGCCGATCAACTCAAGGCTGTTCACAGACCTGGATCCGCGCTCAACATGCGCTCGCCCTAGCAATCTTGTGAGGGCGAGCGCGAGGGCTTAACACAATTCCACAGTCAAGTTGCGCTATGCTTCAGCAACTGGCTAAACCAGCCCGCAAGATGCGCCTTCTTGGTACGCTTCTTGCACTTTAGCATATCGCGGCGCCAGACGGTTAACCCCATGTCTATTCCCAGGAGGTATGACGTGCTGCCAAACATGTTGTTTGACCTGGTCTCTGCCATCCAGAACAAGAGTGAGGCCCTCGCCATCTACGACACCTACGCCAACGATGCTCAGTCTCACAGTTGTCCCGATTGTGTCAACCTCTGGAAACAAATGAAGCAACGGGACGAAGAGGATCTTGCCAGACTAACTGCCGAACTGGAGAAACACACGCGCGCAGGCGAACTGACCAGGGGCATGCCCAGGACCACGATTCGCTGAGCGGAAGAAACGTCTCTTGGTCGCTTGAGGTATCCTGCTAAATCAACCGAGCGATAGCTTCCCGTCGAGTCCTCGCGGGTTTCGTAGCGTTGCTGCCCGAGTAACCGGACCGGGTCGTTGTGAAGGCGTCGTACGACCCGCTCCTTACGTCCTCTCCTCCGAAATCTTGCTGCTCCGGGCCGGTGGGGCTGCCCCGCGAGGAATGTTTAGTAGACACGACCATTGGTCAGGCACGCCAACCGGGCATCCGAATGTAGCGACGCGAAAAGTGGCTGTGCTTAGTGTCTTGCCAGCACCTTCCTGTAAGCAGCCTCGTAGGCGTCGACCATCGCGCGAACGGAGAAATGCCTTTCAACGTGGCGGCGACAGTCCTTTCTATCAATGCTCTGAACGTTTCCTAGAGCCCTTACGATTCCGTCGACGGAATTGCAGATGAACCCGGTCTTTCCATGCACGATGATTTCGGGAACGGATCCGCGATCCATTGCCACTACTGGTGTGCCACAGGCCATCGCCTCGATCATTGCCAAGCCAAACGGCTCGGGCCAGCCGATAGGGAAAACCAGGGCGTAGGCTCCCCCCAAGAAGTCACGCTTGGTAATCTGGTCGATCTCTCTAATGTGTTCGACGAGCGGGTCTCTGAGCTGTGGCCTGACCACTTGTTCGAAATACTGCCGATCGACTTTGTCCACCTTGGCGGCCATCTTGAGCTTCATCCCGACCCGCCTGGCTACTTCAATCGCGATGTCCACCCCCTTATCCGGTGTTATCCTGCCCAGAAAGGCCAGGTAATCGCCGTGTTTGGTATCGAGCGCGAAATCTTCCACGGGAATGCCGTTGTATACCGTTGCTATCCACCTAGAATTGGGCAGAGGTCCCCTCTGATGGTTGCTGATGGAAATCAGATTCGCCTCTGGGTATGCTGAGAAGACAACTTGAAGCTCGGGCAGATCGAGCCTGCCGTGCAGGGTGGTCACGGTCGGGGTTTTGACCAGGCGGACACCGCGGTCTCCGAACGGCTCAAGGGACTTGATGTGGACGATCCGGCGCAACTGCGGGATGTCTCTGAAGCTCTCCAGGGACTGATCACAAGGGCTCGTGTGCCGGACGACGTGCGGGAAGCCATTGGCGAGGCCTACAAGAAGCTGTCGCAGCAACAGGTGGTTGCCGCGGAGTTCGTGGCGGTGCGCTCTTCGGCCACCGTGGAGGACACTGCCCAGTTTTCCTTTGCCGGTATGTTCCAGAGCTTCCTAAACGTCCGGGGCGAGGACGCCCTCGTGCGCCAGATCAAGGCCTGTTGGGCCTCGCTGTTTGGAGCGAGGGTGCTTTTCTACCGCATCAAGCAAGGCCTGCTCGGCGAGCAGTTCATCGCCGTCATCGTCCAGAAAATGGTCAACGCCGACAGGT
>JACQUC010000124.1 GCA_016210495.1 Chloroflexota bacterium | reverse complement strand
GAACCGATGGGATCAGGGAGCGATTACGGACTGTCACGATCTTCCCCACGCGCGTGGGGGTGAACCGCCAAGATCGACATCGTTGAATACATCGGCCGAATCTTCCCCACGCGCGTGGGGGTGAACCATGGCGCGGAAGTGATAGAGAGCCTGGATGAGCATCTTCCCCACGCGCGTGGGGGTGAACCGTCGCCGCTCGTGACGTTGTATGGCGTGCCGAACATCTTCCCCACGCGCGTGGGGGTGAACCGTGGGTCGAGTCCATTGTGCAGCAATGCCAAGAATCTTCCCCACGCGCGTGGGGGTGAACCGTTCAGCGTTCTCTCTCGCCAACCTCGGCGGTGCATCTTCCCCACGCGCGTGGGGGTGAACCAGATACATGAGTGCTGCCGCTGCCCCTCCAGCCATCTTCCCCACGCGCGTGGGGGTGAACCGGCGGCAACGGCATTAGCTATACTCGGTCATGGCATCTTCCCCACGCGCGTGGGGGTGAACCTGCTACATAGGCGATGATAAGCCTATGCTTACCATCTTCCCCACGCGCGTGGGTGTGAACCGCCAGATGTGGAGCCACTCAAAGACCGTGTGCAATCTTCCCCACGCGCGTGGCGGTGAACCGTGCAGCAGCTCCAGGATATCGGCATACTGCCGCACCTCCATCTGAGCGCCACAAGACACGCACTCGAAAGGCGTGCCCTCGCCGACGCGCTCCACCCGCACCTCGTACTCGGCGCCGCCCGCCTCAGGCGGTCAGGTAAGCCTGATGAAGCGAATCTTCGGCATCAAGCGGCCTCCCCCGGCTTCTTCTCCCGAAAGTACTCGGGGAACTTCTGGCGCATGTAGGGTGTATCTATTGGCTCAAACTGAATGCCGTGATCGCCAGGATAAGGCCGCTGGTGATCATTCTGTCCCCGCCAAATTTCCAGGGGGATACCATCCGGGAACGCATCGCAGGCACGATTAACTCCGTGGTCCCGCAAATGGCGGCAACCACCACAGACCTCACTGAAAGGCGAAATCTCAAACTCCCTGTCGAGGACGATCTTTTCCTTACTCACGGCTCTCTCCTATAATCCAACCCCAGTTCCTGGGAGACGCGCGTCCACACCTCATGACTAAACTGCGCCTCTGCCTCCGCCTGTGTCATTGTGTGCGTTACCCACACCGCTTCCTGGAACTCCCTGGTTACCGCTGCCCGGTGCTGACTGAACACAGGCGATAAATCTCTTCCCCAATCACCCCAACCAACAGCCGGCCGTCTCACAATGAACCGCCAGACCGGCGTAACAGCCCGCATCTCCACCACATCCGCCTGACTCGCCGCCATTATGTCCTCTCGCGAGAACGAGTTGCCCTGCGAGCGAGGATCACTCGACAGATACACCAACCCTCCTGGATGATTGTGCGTTACTATTGTATCACGAAGTAGTGCCAAGTCGGTAGGGTCTAAGACCACCTCGTTCTGAGTGCCCAGTTTTGACAAAACAACTCGCCCGCTGGCATCCACTGCGTGCAGCGACTCGGCTGGGTTTCGCCTGATCTGGTCTTCGATCTGCCTTATAGCCCGCTCGGCTGGCAAATGGCCGCCTCCCGCTCCCGCGCTTCCTCGTCCTGCCGGCGATGAGCCGCCAGCAGGTTGTGACACCCTGGCCGACATATGCTTTTTCGCTTCGTCAGCCCCCAGTATATCACGAAGGCTCCTGGCGTGGCGCATCGTCCCCCAGCGCTTATCCTGACTGCGACCGACGAAATCCTCCAGCTTCACTGCACCGGTTTGGTAAGCCCGCAATGCTGCCGGGCCAAGGATCTTCATCTTCCCCACGCGCGTGGGGGTGAACCGCACGGACCGGTCGGGGCGCATCGGACAGGATCATCTTTGCCACGCCAATGAGAGCATGGGGAGCTGGCTGGCGGCAGAGTGGCCGCTCTCTGATCGATTGCCGGATGAGAGGCTGGGACCCGGGGCGCAGCCGTTTATCTTTGTTCTATACTCGGCAGATCATGGTACAATAGTGTCGGGCTACCAAGTATCAGGCAAGGACCAAATCACATTACCGGAAGGGGCCCGCTGGCTATGAGAAGACCTGCCTATAACAGGACGGATTTCGATCATTTCGCTCGAGTACTCATTGGCCGCTGGGAATTTGCCGTGGAGTTACAGGCTCGTTGGGAATCGTTTGATGGGGAACAACACGCCGTTCTTACCGAAGACTGGCCAGTCAATAACGACATCCATCAAAACTTAGCCGACTATGTGGCCGGGCATGAGCTAACCGAAGATCAAGAGGCCCAGTGGTCCAAGCTGAACAAGCTTGTGGCTGAACATACTGAAGCCCTGCGAAAGATGGGATACCGAGTACGTATTCCCAAGGTGGGCAAGGAACGTGCCGTCGCATAGATGGCAGGTCAGTGACGCTTGTCCATACGGATTTGGCGCGCGATTAAGCAGCTTCCTGGACTTTCCGCCGCCGCAATTCCTTCTGGACGCGCTTTAGAAGCTGGTCGAGCGGTAGAGGCTCCCGGCCGGGCAGTTGCCAGAGTACATCGAGCTTGGGCAGGCTCTCCCAGTGATCGAAAGTGAGAAAGCCAATGATTTCGAAGCCTGCGATGCGCCCGGTCTCTTGCTCTGCCTCGTCAACTTCTAGGAGCAGTGCGGCGAGTGGATCGGACTGTATGGGCTCCGGTACGAATGAGCTGCCGGCGACGTCTTCCGCCCAAAGGCAATAGCGATCAGCCGTTGGACTCCAGGTACTCGTAGCCCTCAGTGTTTCCATAACACGTCTCCTTCCTGCTTAGTATATCGCCGCAGGCGCACTTCGTCAATCAAATGAATGGCCTTCAGTGTATTGTCCGAACCCAGGATTACCGCTGCCAACCTCTGCTGGTCATCCTCTCGCCATCGGCTAAGTGCTAATCGTCTCTCCTGCCGGGCAACTCGTATCTCGAAGATGTTGGCAATAGCCACTTCAATACGATAGGGATGGCGCCAGATTCGGGGATCAACGATCACGTGGTAAAGGTCATCGAGGGTGACGTGGACCATCTCTCTCTTGGGCATTCTGACGCCGTGACGGAGCCTGTCTCGCCAAAATGCCTCCGCTTGCTCCACAGCCTCTCGAGTGATCCTGCGCTCGCTTACGAGTCTCGTGATTCTGTCTTTGGGCGATTCCTCTTCCTGCGCCCTTGGTGCCTTCTTGCTCAACGCTGGGTCCAGCCTCTTCAGATGTGCCGCGCACTACCCCACGACCACGAACTCGTGCGGCACGGTTGAGAAGGAGACGCCGCCGTTGGCCGATACCCCAAAGGTTTCGGACAGGTAGGCGCTGTGCAAGCCGTCGGCAGCCTTGACGTGCGGGTGGAGGGCGACGGTCATACCTTCGCGCAGCACCGTGTGGTCATCCTGGCCGATGGCGAGGCCCTCGATGACGTTGAGGCCAATGCCGTGACCGCTCCAGATGCCGACCTGGAAGCCATCCGCCGCGATGATGTCCTCCGCTGCGCGCGCGACGGCGGCGGCGGTATTGCCGGGCACCAGCGCCGCCGCAGCGGCCTGGAGGGAGCGCAGGCAACTGTCGTACAGCCGCCGCTGCAGCTCCGATGGCTCGCCGAAGCTGTACATGCCGGCGCGCTCTATCCAGTAGCCGTGGCGTCCCTCGACCTCGACGGAGCAGATGACGCTGTCGCCGGCGGCGAAAACCCGGTCGCTCGGGGTGTCGAGAAACGGATTCGTTGGGCCCGAGGACATCAGCATCAGGGTGTCGTAGGATCCACGGGCGCGCATCACGCGCTCGACCTCGGCGACCGCGGCGAACTGCGTGACGCCGACGGCAAGCGCCCGCGTGAATGCCTCCAGGCCGGCGTCGGCGGCGGCGCCGGATTCGCGCATGAGGTCGAGCTCCTCGGGGCTTTTCTCGACGAGAATGGCTTCTACATGCTCGGTGACGTCAAAAAGGATAACGTCCGGCAAGGTTAGGCTGATGTCCAGGTAGTCGCCGACACGGAGCAAGGTCTCCAAACCGGCGATACCCACGGAGCCGGAGCGGATACCATTGCTGGCGAGGATATTCGCTACCTCGGCGCCGCTGCTCGTGGTGATGCGCACGTCCTCGATGCCCGATTCCTGCCGGACGCGCCACTGCATAGACTTGTTTCCTGCCAGGATGATGGGGTCGGCGCCGGGCAGGAGCACGCCCAACGCCTGGCGAGAGGTGAGGTGGATGTTGGTCAGGTAGCGATGGAATCCCCGACCCTCGGCGCTGGCGTTCGAGACGAGGACCAGAGCGGCTAGGCCCTCGGCGGCCATCAGCTCCTGAAGCAGGCGGTAGCGGCGGCGAAACTCTTGGCGAGATGGCATAGTCTGTTCCTCCTAACTGGTTGTCGGTGCGAAATGGCGGTGGCATCCCGCCTCGTCCCAGGGCGGACAGCGACGTCAGCCGTATGGGCATCAGCTTTTTGCAACCCCCATACCCACAGGCACTCGACCATCATACTGTAGGGGCGAACGGCGTTCGCCCGTGCGCTCTCTCGATCAGACTAACACGCCTGTGCGGCATGCAAGAAGTCGGTCCGGTGCCCTCTCAGCGGTGTACACGTTGATTTTTCACATCCGCGTGCCAACTCTTAGGGCGAACGCCGTTCGCCCCTACGTTAACTGCGTCTTCGGCCGGTGTCGTCCAAATCGGCGTCGACCTTACATTGATGCGCCCGAGACGTCGCAGCCGTCCGTCCTTACATTTCGATCATACCCTCAGTCTGGGGTCGAGCAGGTCGCGCAGGCCATCCCCCAGGATGTTCATCGCCAAGATGAGCACCATGAGGGCTGATCCTGGGATCAGGATGAGCTGTTGCGCCAGGTTCATATAGTTGCGGCCGGTGGCCATCATGGAGCCCCATTCGGGCGTGGGGGCCGGCACGCCGACTCCCAGGAAGCTCAGGCTGGCCGCCAGCAAGATCGCGAAGGCCATCAGATACGTGGAGTGCACGATGATCGGGCTGAGGCAGTTCGGAAAAAGGTGGAAGAGGATGATCCGCCCACTCGAACAGCCGACGGCCCTGGCGGCTTCGACGAACTCGATTTGTCTAATGGACAGCACGACACTGCGAACTAGCCGGGCGTAGCTCGGGATCGATAGCACGCCCACCGATATGATAAGGTTGCCGACGCCGCTGCCCAGCAGCGCGGCAAGAAGAAGCGCGAACAGGACGCTGGGAAAGGTCATCACCACGTCCAGCACACGCATTGTGATCAGGTCCGTCGTGCCTCCGAAAGAGCCGCTGACCAAGCCGAGGACGATCCCTCCCGCGGCGGCGATGGCCACCGAGGAGACGCCGATGATCAGCGACCAGCGCGCACCGTACATGATTCGCGTGAGCATATCCCGGCCCAACTCGTCGGTGCCGAGGAGGTGCTCGAGAGATGGCCCTTTCAGGGTCTGAGACAGGTCTTGCTTGATGGGATCGTAGGGGGCAGCCACGCCGGCCAGTAGCGCGATTAGGACGAAGACCACGACCAGGCCGCCCCCAAGGGCTACTCGCCGGTGGCGGGACGCGCCGGCGACGATCGCGCTCAGCCGCGATCTCTGGGCCGACATCGGCCCAACCCGCGTTTGTTTGCCAAGCTCGGCACGACCCTCGACGGAACTAGCCATA
The DNA here is from genome assembly GCA_016210495.1 of Chloroflexota bacterium. The sequence continues at coordinate 10,627 of JACQUC010000124.1, read as the reverse complement.
GCGAATCCTCGGGTCCAGCGCCGCGTACGACAGATCCACGATCAGGTTGATCACCGCAAAGGTAAAGGCGAACAGCAGGATCGCCCCCTGCACCACGGGATAATCTCGTGTGTAGATCGAGTCCACGATGAGGCGGCCCATGCCGGGCCAGGCGAAGACCCACTCGGTGATAACAGTGCCACCCAGCAGGTAGCCGGACTGAAGTCCGATGATGGTGATCACGGGCAACAGGGCGTTGCGCAGGGCGTGTCGCGTGGTGACCACGAGTTCGGCCAGCCCCTTGGCGCGGGCTGTCCGAATGAAGTCCTGGCCCAGGACGTCCAGCATTGCGGACCGCGTCATACGTGCGATGAGACCGGCTCCCACCACGCCCTGCGTGAACGCCGGCAGTATCAGATACTCGGGACCGCCGCTTCCGGCTGCCGGCAGCCAGCGCAATGTCACCGCGAACACCATCATCAGCACGAGGCCCAGCCAGAAGATGGGCATGGAGAAGCCCAGGAGCGAGAAAAGCATGGAGGCGTGGTCGACGATGCTGTTCCGCCGAGTAGCCGCTATGATTCCCGCTGCCAAACCGATCAAGGTGGCTATCAGCACGCTAGCGGCGGCCAGTTGCAGCGAAGCGGGGTACCGAGACGTAATCAGCTCGAGCACCGGACGCTTGGCCTTGATCGAATAGCCTAGGTCGCCGTGCAGCAGGTTGTTGACGTAGATAGCGTACTGGACGTAGATCGGCTGGTCGAGTCCTAGCTCGGTGCGGACCTGTGCCACGTACTCCGCGGACGCGTATTCGCCGGCCAGCACCAGGGCTGGATCACCCGGCAGGAAACGCACCGATGCAAAGGTCACGATCGATACGCCGATGAGAACCGGCACCATCGCTATGAGGCGAGACAGTACGTGTTGGAGCATTGCGATGTTGCTTCCATGTTCTTGTTATTGCTGCCTAAGGGACGGCACTCACCCTAACCCTCTCCCAGAGGGAGAGGGGACAGGTCCACGGGGCAGGTGTGAAACCCGCCCCTACGTCGGTCTGCTCAGTCTAGTTTTCTCTGCGACATGGCTGCGGCGCCCTCGCCCCACTCCGGGCGGACAGAGACGTCCGTACCTACGCTTTCGTGTTTCGCACCAGAAACTATTAGTCCAGCCAGGCTTTGTGGAAGCCGAGGACGAAGCCCGTGGTGAACAGTACGTCGCGCACGCGCTTGCTGCGACCCTGGACGTCGATGGTCTGGGTCAGTACTGTCCACGGCTGGTCCTTGTATACGATGGCCTCGGCATCCTGGTACATTTTTTCGCGTTTCGCACGATCGGCCTCCTGGCGCGCCGCGTCCAGAAGCGCATCGACCTCCTTGTTGCTGTAGCGGCTGAAGTTAGCCCCGCCTGGCGGTATCGAGGCGGTGTGCAGCTTGGGCACCAGGAAGAAATCGGCGTCGCCCGTGATGGAGCCCCAGCCTTCGCGGATGAAGAAGAACTCCCCGGAGCGCCTCTTGGCCTCCAGGCCGGTGCTGTCCAACGCCTCCAGTCGCACCTTGATGCCCACTGCCGACAGGTAGCCCTGCACCGCCTCCATTATCTGGCGGTACTGGGCTACGGCGGAATCGAAATAGAAATCGGCGTCGAATCCGTTGGGATACCCTGCCTCGGTCAACAGTTGCTTGGCCCTGTTAGGATCGTACTTGTAGACAGGCAGGTTAGGGTTGTAGCCGAAGACGCCGGGTGTCAAGATGGTGCTCTGAGGCTTGCCGGCGCCCAGCATGACGTTCTTCACGATAGCATCGGTGTCGATGGCGTGACTGACGGCCTGGCGAACGCGCACGTCGTCGAAGGGTTTGCGCTGGTTGTTCTTGCCCAGACCGATGATCGAGGGCCAAGCAAGAGGCACAACGGCAAGGTTCTGGTCGCCTTCGACGGACTTGGCGTCGGTGGAAGAGAGCTGCATGCCGATGTGCACCTGGCCGGTCTTCAGAAGATTGACGCGTGTGGGAGAGTCGGTACCGAACTTGAAGACCAAGCTGTCCAGGTTAGGCCGGCCCCGCCAGTAGTCCTTGTTGGCCTCCAGCGTGATGCGGTCACCCGAGACCCAATCCTTGAAGACGAAGGGCCCCGTGCCCACAGGATTGCGACCAACGTCCTTGCCGTACTTCTCTAGAGCCGCCGGGCTCATCATATGTGCGTTGGACATAGCCAGATTGGCCAGCAGCGGCTGGTAGGGATAGGCCAGCCGAACGCGCACGGTGTTCTCATCGGGCGCCTCGACGGCCTTGATCATGTCGAAGAGATTACGCCGAGGCGACTTGGTATCCGGATTGACCAGCCGGTCCAGGTTGGTCTTCACGGCCGCCGCGTTGAAGGGAGTTCCGTCGTGGAATTTCACCCCCTTGCGCAACTGGAAAACCCACGTCGTGGGGTCCTCTTGCTTCCACGACTCAGCCAGCCCAGGCTTCAGCTCGGTGGAATCGTCCTGAAATACCAGGGCATCGCTGATGTTCATGATCATGACCCTGCCGATGGTGAAGTTGGATTGGTGGAAGTCGAGGGTGATCTCCTCCTCCGCGGTGGCCACGACCATCTGCCCGCCCTGCTTGGGCTGGCCAGCTTTGGGCGCGGGCGTTGCGGCCTTCGCGGGTTCCGTCTTCGCCGCCGGCGCGGCTGCCGGCGCCTGCTGGCAGCCCATCAGCAGCACCAGACTCGCCAATAGTACGGTGGTTACCTTCAGCAAGCCCTTCATGTTTCTCCCTCCTAGATTTTGATTTGAGTGCGATAACTTGATACACGGCGCGAACGCATTAGCCACATATAGGTCGGTTAATGGGCACTTGCCCTCACCCCTTCGCACGACTCAGGGCAGGCTCTACCCAAATACGGCTTGCTTGAGGCGAGCTGGCATCCGCACCCCTCCCTAGCATCCTTCCGCAGAAGGACGCACTACGGTCTTGATGAGGCAGCTCAGCGGTACAAACCGAGATTCTGCGCCAAGTAAACCGTATCGACTAGCTGGCCTTGGGAGTCCTTCGGCGGACTGAAGTCTCGCCGTCAAGCCGGTTGGCAGGTGCCGTCGCCTACTTCTCCTTTCTGCTCCGCAGGCGCGCGGTGGCCTCGGCATCTACTGCGCCGGTACGCGGGTCGAGGACCACGCCGTAATCGTCGCGGGCTTTCTCGATAGAGAGCGTCTCGTTCTTGATGTCCTTGAGCACTTTTGCCACAGGCCGCAGGAAAGGATCGCCGAAGCCTCCGCCACCTCCCGCTTCTTTGCGCCAGATGCTGCCCCGCGCGATGGGCTTGACGAGTTCCTTGGACTTACCTTGGTAGACGGTGCCGTCGGGGCTCACTAACTGGACCCAGTTCCTGGAGCCCGGCTTGCCCCCGAAAAGGCCGAAGGCGCCCTCCACGACTCCGTCGCCGTAGACCGCGGCCAGCGCGTCGTCGCCCTCGAACACGAACTCGCCCTCGATGCCGAGGCCGCCGCGCCATTGGCCGGCCCCCGCCGAATCCGGTTGGTACTCATGTTTGAGCAGGAAGTGGGGGTCGTGTAGCTCGAACATCTCGTAATCCTGAGACAGGATGGAGCCGCAGGCCTCGATGGTGCCGATGTGATCCCAGCCGTCGGCGCCGTAGGTTCCTCCCGATCCGCCTTTGTTGCAAAGGAAGAGAACGTCGTGGTAATGTCGTCTCTTCCGAGGGTCCCAACCGGTGACCGCGGTGCCCAGCAGGCGGTTCCATCCCGCCGAGACACGCTCCGGAATCGCGGGTGCCAGGGCCTTGAAGACGCACTCGGCGATCGGGTCCGCGAAGTGATTACCGTAGGTTGTGGCCGCCGGGAAGCTGGCGTTCAGGACAGAGCCTTCGGGTATGACGAGATGTACGGGCCGAAGCATGCCCTCGTTTAGCGAGATCGAAGGATCGATGCACATCATGAAGGCGAGCAGCGTCGCGGAGAAGCTGGCAGCGTACGGCGCGTTTACGAAGGCAGGCGTCTGCGGGTCCGTGCCCGTGAAGTCGAAAGTGATCTCATCGCCCTCCACGATCACAGTTAGAGAGACACGACAGCGCGCGTCGGGATTCAGTCCGTCGTCGTAGATGGTGGCCTCGCCACGGTACCTACCCGAAGGAATCGAGCGGATCTCCTTGCGCATGACGCGCTCGGTGGAGTCGAACAAGTGCTCGACGTGTGCCTGGAAGACGTCGACGCCGTAGCGCTCGGCGAGCGCGTGGAGGCCGCGTTCCCCAACCACGGCGGCGCCCATCTCCGCTCGGACGTCGTCGGCGACGAAGGGGAACCTGATGTTGGCGAAAATGAGGTCCCAGACGTCGCGGCGGAACTCGCCCCGGTCGAATAACTTCACCGGCGTGATGCGTAGCGCCTCCTGCCAGGCCTCGGTGGCTCTGGGATTCACCCCGCCGGCCACCGGGCCGCCGATGTCCGCTTGATGTCCTTTGGAGGCCGACCAGCCAATCAACTTGTCGCCGAAGAAGATGGGCTTGAACGCGCCCACATCGGAATACTGATTGCCGCCATAAAATACGTCGTTGTGCAAGATCACGTCGCCGGGATGGATATCGTCGCCGAAATACTTGATGATGTGCTCGCAGGCCGGTTTCAGCACCAGCGCCAGCAGCGGTATGTACAGGTGCTGCTCCAAAACGCGCCCCTGAGCGTCGAACAGGCCGGTGGCGAAGTCCTTGGCCTCGTTGAACACGGGCGAGCGGGTGGTGTGGAGCAACGTCAGGCCCATTTCGCGCGCGATGGACTGAAGCTTGCGCTCCAACACGGTAACCAGGATCGGATCTATTTTCGTCATCTTAGCACCCTCGCTTCGATGTCTTCGACGTGGGAGCGCAGGTACATAATAAAGCTGCCGTAGCGGTCGCAGACGACGTCGTAGTCGGGTGGCACGAAGAGGGTGGTGTTGACCTGCTCTACGATCGCCGGACCGATCACCTTGTCAGTATGTCCCATCATATCTCCGTCGAAGACGTCGAGCTCCCGGAACTCCTGCTCGTCAGGAATGTATGCCTGCCTTCTCGCTTTGCGGAGGTCTCCGCCCCCACGCTGCCGGCCCTGCTGCAACTCCGGCTTGTCGGTGACTCCCAGGCCGGTGATGCGGAAGTTGATCGTCTCGACGTCCGCTCCGGGAATCGAATAGCCGTAGAGTCGATCGTGCAGGCGGTGGAATTCCGCGACGATGCTGTCGAGGGCGGCCTCGTCGACGTCCCGGCGCGTGATGGGCACAGTGACTTCGTGGTACTGGCCGACGTAGCGGATATCGCAGGCGTAGGTAAACGCTATCTGCCGCTCGGCAACGTTCTCTGAGCGCAAGACGCGTCGCGCCTCGTCCTCCATGTGGTCGTAGATGCCGCGGAACTTCTCGGGCGTGAGCTGCGGCACCGGGCAGGGGTATGTACGGACGAAGTCGTGCTTGAGGTCGGAGAGAAGCATACCAGCGGCGCAGAAAATGGAGGATTCGCGCGGCACGACGACGACCGGTATCTCCAATTCGAGGGCGATCATGCCGGCGTGGATCGGGCCGGCACCGCCGGCGACGACGAGCGGAAACTCGCGCGGGTCGAAGCCCCGATCGACCGACACCTCGCGGACGCCCGCGGCCATGTTGACGTTGATGACGCGATACATGCCGGCGGCCGCCTGAAACTCATCGAGACCGAGGGGACGAGCGATCTTCTCCTCGATGGCCGTGACGGCGTTCTGGCGGTTGAGCTTCATCCTGCCGCCCAGGAAGTAGTCCGGGTCGAGGTAGCCTAGCAGGAGATCGGCGTCCGTGCAGGTGGGCTCGGTGCCCCCCAAATCATAGCAGGCGGGACCCGGACGCGCGCCTGCGCTGCGCGGCCCCATGCGGAGCAGGCCACCTTCGTCGAGCCAGCCCACGCTGCCGCCGCCCGCGCCGATGGTGTAGATGCCCAGCATAGGCAGCGCCAGCAGATGCCCCGCGATGCGGCCTTCGCTGACGCCCACCGGCTGGCGGTCCTTGATCAAGGCGGCGTCGAAGCTGGTGCCCCCCATATCAACCGTGATGCAGTCGTCGTAGCCGAGCGCCCCGGCGTAGGCCATACCGGCTACCGGCCCGGCAGCCGGGCCGGAGAGCAGGGTCGTCGCAGCGGAGTCGATGGCCACCTGCACCGAGGTCACCCCTCCGTTGGACTGCATGATCAGCAGGACGCCCGCGAAGCCAAGCTGTTCCAGCCGCCTCTCGAGGCTAGTCAGGTAGCGTCTAAGAATGGGGCCGACGTAGGAGTTGAGCACCGTCGTGCTGATTCGGTCGTAGAAACGTATCTGTGGCAGAAGCTGGGACGACGTGGTGAGGTAGGCATCGGGCATCGCTTGGCTGATGATCTTCCGCGCCGCCTCCTCGTGTGCCCCGTCCAGATAAGAGTGCATGAAGCAGATGGCGATGGCCTCGACGCCACCCTCCTCCTGGAATCTCCGGATGCCCACGCGAACGTCGTCTTCCGAGAGGGCGACCCGTGCTTTGCCCGTGTGGTCCACCCGCTCACGAACAGGGATGCGGAGGTAGCGGGGCACCAGCGGCTCTGGCGGCAAGCTCTTGTTGTTGAACGGCTCCTCCCTGATACCCCGACGCATCTCCAGGGTGTCGCGGAATCCATACGTCGTCAGAAGGCCGGTGCGGGCGCCATTGCCGGTCAAAACGGCGTTGGTCGTGACCGTGGTGCCGTGCACGATGATCTCCACCTGCCGGATAAAGTCTGTCAGCTCCAGTCCCCGCCGCTCGGCCATCTGCTGAAAGCCATCGACGACGCCGATGGACGGGTCCGCGGGCGTAGACGGCACCTTGTACACCTCAAACCTTCCGGAGGGATCGGCCAGCAGAAAATCGGTAAACGTCCCTCCGACGTCGATGCCGATTTTGTACATTTCGGTCGTCATTCTGAAAGCGGCACCTGTCGAGCGTAGAAGTTCCAGGTCGGCATGGCCGAGAACCGATGCGTCTTGTTACGTTCAAGATGCTCTTTGCTAAAAGGCCTGGGCGTGCCTATTTGCATCGCCATATACTGGAGCGTCGCGAGCTTTTCGAGGCTGATGGCATTTTCGAAGGCATCCTCGATGGTCTCGCCGGCGATGACCACGCCGTGGGCGCGGAGATGGCAGGCCCAGTGGGTGCCCAAGGCGCGCGCCACCGCCGCGCCCACCTCCGGCGTGTCGACCAGGTCCGGGCTGTCGAAGGTGGGCATAGGCTCGGCAACCAGCGCAGGCTTCCACTGGCCCCACACAGGCAGTATGTCTTGTCCGGCCAAGCCGAAGGCCATCGTCATCAACTGGTGCGTGTGGATAACCGCGCCGACGTCTGGCCGCGCCTTGTAGATCTCGGTGTGCAGGGCGGTTTCCCAGGGCTGGGCCAGCCCGGGGGCTCCTTCCAGCAGTTGTCGCTCCAGATCGACGGTCACGATGTGCTCCGGCCTCGTGTCACCCAGGCTGCCGGCGATGTCGCCGCGGGCCTTGATGAGCACCAGGTCTTTGCCTGGCACGCGTGCGCTGGCGTGGCCCTGATAGTCTGGGGCCAATCCGGTGTGGTATAGCATGCGGCAGCAGGTGGCTACCTTGGCTTTGAGCTCACTCAGTTCTTGGGTGGTCAAAGGTATTTCTCCTTGGTGATTGTTTTCCGTAATGGCCCGACTGGGAACGGCCCTCACCCTAGCCCTCTCCCAGTCCTTCCCTCGATCTTCTTCCAAACGAGGGAAGGACCAGAGGGAGAGGGGACAGGACGCTCGTCTGGGCGCGGGGACCGCGCCCCTACGCGTGTTTTCACCGAATGTTACGTGACGATGCGCAACTGGTAGGGCAGGGTCGTCGGGGAGACACCGCCGGTGGGCGTGATCAGAAACGTGTCGGAGATGTACACGCCGACTTTGCCGTCCTGGCTGATGACGTGCGGGTGAACGGCGATGATCATATTCTCCTGGATCTGCCCGGGCGCCCCGCGTCCGACAAGTGGCTGCTCGATTATGTCAAGACCGATGCCGTGGCCGCTCCATATTCCTATGTTGAAGCCGTCGTTCTTGATGCGATCCTCGATATAGGCTCCACCGACGCCGGGGGACGAGCCCGGTTTCAGCAGCGCCACTCCCTGCTCCATTGCCTCCTTGCAGCTCGCGAACTGCCGTCTGACCTGCTCGCCGGGCTCGCCGAGGCTGAACATTTCCGCGCGCTCGACCCAGTAGCCGCCCGGTCCGGCCAACTCCACGGAGAATATGACGAGATCGCCTGCCTCGACGACTCGATCGACAGGTCGATTCAAGTAGGGATTGAGCTGAGCCGTCGTGGAAAGCAGGTTGAGCGTGTCGACAACACCCAGCGTGCGCTGGGTCTTTTCGACTTCGCCGATCAGCGCGCAAACGCGCGCACCGGGTCGAAGGTGCCCTTCGAACGTTCGAATGGCAGCATCGGCAATGGCCATGCTTTCGCGAAAGTCGGCGATTTCGCCCCCGCTCTTGACAGCCATCGCCCGCGCGAAAACCTCGCCGGCGTCTTCGAATTGCAGCTTGGGGAAGGCTTCCTTGAGGTAAAGGTAGTCGGTGATGCGCATGGCGGCGTTAAGCCCGGCGATGCCGACGCGGCCCTCTTTGACGGCCAGCTCGTTCAAGACATCCTTCACACCGGTGATCGGATCGGGCGCCATGCGTATGTCCTGGCACCAGCCCATGACCCTGGCCCAGTGCTGCTGCGATTTGGCGATCATTACCAGGATGGGGTCCCAGTCCTGGGTGAGAATCGCGTAGCCCCAGCGGCTGTAGATGTGATGGCCGGTGAGGTAGCGTAAGTAACCTCGCTCTCCCTCGTCGTTCGTCGAGAGCGCGATGACGACGTGGTAGCCAAGCTCTTTCATCGCGCCGCGTAACTTGGCGTAGCGCCTCTCCCTTTCTGCTATGGTAACCATATAGACACCTCCGAATCCGAGTCGAGTAAGATCGCGTGCGCTGTGCTGAGACCTGCACGCTTTGCCTTGTGCAGTGCGGCCAATATAGCACGTGGCGAAGTGCAGTGTCAATGAGCGGATCGCGGATCAAACTTTTATGTCCTCCTAGGTTGTGCAGTCGCTTAGCCCAGGCGTTGCCACCGACCTTGGTGCGGCCCCGATAGTGAGAGGACAGGCCGAAGATGCATTGCCAGAGTTGTATATGTGCCTGGAATGGTCTTGGTAGACGAAGAATGGGTTGGTGAGTACAGAAAACGGTGTAGGGTCTTTGCTTAAGCTTTCCAGGTGGCGAATCGCTAATGACCGCCACCTGACGAGTCTGGTTTCACTGATCGTCTTCACGTCTGATTGCAGACGTGTTGTCATCCAGCACCAGATTGACCGTGACACGGAAGGTGATCGTCACGAGGTCCCCGGCGGCGACCGTTCCGTTCCAGAAGACGCTGTTGTTGCCTTGATCATACCAGGCGGTGCCAAATGAAGCACTGGTCCCGGTGGTGGAGGTAACGCTTCCCTCGGCGTAGGTGGTGTTGGCCGGCACACGGTCCGTCATCCGAACGCCAGAAGCAACACCGTTTCCGGTGTTGACGATTGTAATGGTGTAGGTCAGTATGTCGCCCGGGTTGGCCGTGGTCGAGCTCGCAGCCTTGGTCGAACTGGACAGATCCCAGAAGGTGGGTGTTGGCGTGGCTGTCGGTCCACTGACAGTGATAGCCCAACTTCCGCAGCGATAGGGCTCAACGAATTTCAATAGATTTGTTTTAGGGACACGAGACTGATTTTCCTCGCTCTTGGACGCTCTTGACGCCATCCGACGCCAATTTTTGGCCTCCCTCCCCCACTATGGGGCCGCTCGCGTTGAAAACCAAATGTAGTACGAACTTTTTCCCCTTTGAAACGAGATATAATGGTGACCGTATGTATTTGCGTAAGTGCAGCCCATCGAAAAGCAAGAAGGATCGCGTTTACTGGGAGCTGGTCGAGTCGCATCGCACACAGCAGGGACCTCGCCAGCGCGTCATCTCCTATCTGGGCGATGCGGATGAACCCGCCCGACTCGGCGTTAAGCATGCGGCCCTCGATCTTGGCGACACGTTTCAGGGCGATCTGTTTGGCGAAAGTCCCGAACCCGATTGGGTGGAGGTAGACACTAAACGGGTGCGGGTGGAACGGATACGGGATTTTGGCGGGCCTTGGTTTGGCCTGGCAATTTGGGAGAAGCTTGGTTTGAGAGCCTTTCTGGAGGAAGTGATGCCCCAGGGACGTGAGGAGATTTCCTGGTCGTTGATGGCAGAAGTGTTGGTATTGATGCGTCTATGCGAGCCATCCAGCGAGCTACGGATCGCCGAGGATCTTTATGCACGAAGTGCCCTCCCCGACATTGTTGGCATTCCTCCCGACAAGGTAAACGATGATAGGCTCTATCGCGCCCTGGACAATCTCGTAACCCACAAGCTGCAACTCGAGAAGCATCTCAAGGAGCGTCTGGGTGCGCTATTCGACGTAGAATATGATTTGCTGCTGTACGACGTGACCTCGACGTATTTCGAGGGTGAAGTCAGTGGCAACGAACTGGCCGCAAGGGGATATTCGAGAGACCATCGACCTGACTGTAAGCAGGTGTGCATTGCCTTGGTAGTGAGCCGCTGGGGATTGCCCCTGGGGTACGAGGTGTT
>JACQUC010000117.1 GCA_016210495.1 Chloroflexota bacterium | reverse complement strand
GCGGCCTGTCCGAAGGACTCCGGACTCCTTCGGAGAAGCGGTCCCTTCAGGGCCTCGATGCCGTATTGGCACGCAGCCGATTTCGGCGGTACTGAGTTGGCGAGACGCCCTCGATTCGTTTGAAGACGTCACGAAAATGGCCGGTGTCCTTGTAGCCCGCGCGGAAACATACCTCCGTAATACTTAGGTCGGACTCGCACAAGAGCCGCTTGGCCTCAGCCACGCGGGCCCGCGTGCAAAACTGCACGAACGTGCAGTCAAGATGCTTCCTGAAAAGGTGGCTCAGATAGAATGGACTAAGGTGCACCACGTTTGCGACGCGCTCCAGGGTGAGCTCGGAGGTGCAATGGGTTCGCACGTAAGCGGCCGCCTGGTCGACGATTCCCTTGCAGCGACAAAGCCGAAGGTCCAGAACTTCATCTACCATCTCCTCCAGCGCCTGGCCTACTGATTCACGCAGCAATTCGATTGTTTCGGCAACCCTGAAGCGCTCGCTGAAAGTCGAGCACAGTGACGAGACGGTCTTGTGATCGACGCCGGCCTCCCACGCTGCGCGGGACCACACCGCAAGAACCTCTGTCGCGCGCAGTCTGGCGGCATCAGGATTCCCGCCGACACATTGTGGAAGCTCCTCCAGCAGCCGCGCAAGAGACGTCCTTGCACTCTCCCTGTCTCCAGCCTTAAGCCGCCGGCAGAGCTCGCGTTCAGCTTCGTACGGAAAGGCAGACGGCATAGCCGGTTTCCCCGGAATGTCCCGATAGCAGATCACACGGTTGCCCCCCAGAAAGAAGCGATAGCCAGAGGCGGCTTTGGCTTCCTCGTACGATTTCCTGACCCTCGCAGGCGCCACTACGGTTGTGCCCACTCCGACGGTGACCGTGGCCGCTCCTAATCGCTCGACGGCGCGCCTGATCGTCTCGGCAAGTCGCGCCGCGACCGATTCGGCATCAGCATCCCCATCAGGCGCAGCCGGGCAAAGCAGAACCACCACTTCGTCGACGGATTGAACAGCGCAGACATACTGCGACGGCTCCCGCAGCAGATCAGCCACCAATCCGCACACGTCGTCGCAGCTCGCGGCATCATCCCACAGGGAGCCGCACCTAGGGGTATCCATAGCGATAACCAGGGCTACGGTGGGCAAAGCTGATAGCCCTGCGACACGCGCGTGCCGCAGCGCCTCGGCCTCGTCGGAGAACCGCTCGGCGATGAGATCGCTCACGAGGGTACGCCGAACCAGGCTGATCACTTGATCCGGATCCAGCAATTTTTGGTCCCCAATCACGCGACAGCTAGGAATTGCCGTCACATCTGCTCACCAACGTGCTCTACTCAAATGAGAATTATAGCGTCGCACGACGGATTCGTCTAATAGCCGTTCAGGGGTGCAATTTGAAGGACAAAAATGATAGAATACGAACGGGCCAAACGGGAGATGGGTAGGAGTGGCAAGTCTGAAGAAGCTAATTCGCCAGCACCCTTACGTAGTGGCAGGGATAGCCCTGGCCATAGGAATGGTAGCGGTTCTGCTGTACGCCTCGAAAGACGTGGGCCTGCTACCGGGACAGTTGGCCGCGCTCGTGGTGGCGACCATCGCGCTGGCCGCGGCGTGCACGTGGATCATCTCCTGGGAATAGGACGCTACAGCGGATTACGACTGATGGCCAACGAACGACCTTCCCGGGTTGGCAAACCTCAACATCTCGGCGAAGAGGCGAGCGCCAATGGCAATCGAAGCGCCTGCGAGCGAGCTAAATATCGAAATGGTGAGTCTCGGGAAACTCGTATGGATCAACGTCGAACGGCCCACAGAGTCCGAGATCGACTACCTGCGTCGCAACTTCAGCTTTCACCCACTCGATCTAGACGACTGCCTGAGCAAGATTCAGCGTCCGAAGATCGACGAGTACGACGACTATCTTTTCATCGTGCTGCACTTCCCTGTCTATAACAAGCGTGCCCGCGTGACGATTTCCGGCGAGGTCGATATCTTCATCGGTGCGAGTTACGTCATAACGGTCCATAACGGCGATCTCCGGCCGCTGAACAGGTTTTACCGAGAGTGCGCCTCGGACGAAAAGGCTCGCGAGGCAAGCATGAGCCAGAGCTCCAGCTACCTGCTGTACCAGCTCGTGGATCGCCTGGTCGACTCCTGCTTCCCAATCTTGAACAAGATAGCCGCCAACATCGAGAGAGTCGACGAGAACATATTCAGCGAGGATGCCAAGGGAACGGTGAGGGAGCTTTCGGTGATCCGGCGGGACATCATCGCTTTTCGACGCATCATCAAGCCACAACTACCGGTGATAGCCAGCCTCGAGCGCAAAGATTGGCCTTTTCTGAAAGAGGAACTGGAGGTCTACTGGGGCAACATTGCCGACCACCTCAACAGGATTTGGGACATCCTGGAGGACTACCGGGACGTGGTGGAAGGCCTGGCCGCGACGAACGATTCGTTGACGTCGTACCGGATGAACGAGGTCATCAAAGTGCTGACGATCATCTCCACAATTATGCTTCCTCTGGCAGTTATCTCCAGCATCTACGGGATGAACATCAGCGTGCTGCCGTTTGCCGACAGTCAGCATTCGTTTCTCATAACGCTGGCGATCATGGGAGCGACCGTCGGCGTGATGTTGTGGTTCTTCAGATTCAGGCAGTGGATCTAGTAGGGGCAGGTTTCAAACCTGCCCCGATTTAGCGCTCGATGGCGTCGATGCGGTAGCTAATCGTCCCGGCTGGCGCGGCGACCTCGATAACTTCCCCCTCGGTGCGGTCAAGAAGCGCCTTACCGACCGGCGAGACAGTGGATATCTTGCCCGCTTTAGGATCCGCCTCGCTCGAGCTGACAAGGGTATACCGCGTAGTCTCGTTGAAATTGAGGTCGTAGAGCAGCACGGTCGAGCCGATGGCCACGCGCTCGGCGCGGGGCGCCTGCTTCAGGAGCGTAGCCGAACCCAGGACTCGCTCAAGCTCCCGGATTCTGGCCTCGACGTGGGCCTGATGCTGCTTGGCCACGTCAAAGGGAGCATTTTCGCGGAAATCCTTATCGATGCGCGCTTCCCGTAGCTCGTGGGCCACCAGCGGCCGCACCTCGTCGATAAGGTAGTTGAGCTCAGACCTCAGCGCCTCGTAACCTTCCGGAGTGAGCTGGACGGCATCCTCCATGCGCTGTTCGATTTTGGCCGCTTTGCGCGAGGCCACCTTCTTGAACTTTATGAGCTTGGCGATGTTTTCGACGATGTAGCCGCAGCGCTGAGCGTATATCAGAAAGGATTTCACTGGCTCCAGGCGACGGGATAGATCGGCGCCCGTGCTTTCCACCTGTTGCTGATAGGTTTCGAGCGTCTGGCCGGTGATTTCCCGCATGTTGTGATCCGGGCCGAACCACCTGATGAACCTGTTCAATTCCTGCTGCTGAGATGACCTCAGCTCAGCAGGCAAGCTAACAATAAACTCGGCTGCTGCCTCTGACAGCGTCGGCGAGTCACCCGACATACGAATTGTCCTCCTCCACGGGCTGCGACGGCCCGCCCCACCCCGGGCGGACAGGCACGTCCGCCCCTACCGATTTGCACTTTGCGCAGAAAACAAGCTATTAGTGTTATTCAAGGTTACATAGTCGCGACCGCCCCTCACCCTCGCCCTCTGCCAGAGCTAGAAGGAAGAACCGGACTACCAAGATCAGGACGACTGGCCGTGATGCCGTACCTGGGCACGGCAAACTGGTCCAGCAGTTTTTTGTAGGTATCCGAGGTCATCTTCGTTCTGCCCCTGGGCGTACGCACGTGAGCCTTCAATTCGTTCGGCGGCAGAACGGGGACCAAAGGCTCGCTGGCGCTGACGTGGGCGCGTGCGGTAGTGAAGACGATGACCGCCTCCAGTGGCACGCTTTCGCCGGCCTCTTCGCCCAGCCGATCGACGACGAACTTGCGCAGCGCTTGAAGTCCCGCCACAGCGTCCTTTGTGGGATTGCCCAGCGCACCCTCGGTCAGAGATCGCATAAACGTCACGACGCTTCTCTTGCGATGCCACTTGCTGCCTTCGCACTGGATCTCGCCTTCCTGGACCCTCACCTCGATGAAAAACACGCCAAGCGGCGAGATAAGTATGTTCTCGCCCGGCAGCGTCTGGGAGTAGTTGACGAGAACGTACTTGTGATCGAGCCCCTTCAAGGCTTCGGCGATGACCTCGTACGGACGGGGCCTCTGGCCCCAGCGTAGCGCGTTGTACCTGCCGATATTGAAGGCAAACAGGCCAATAATGAGAAATGCGTAGGACAGCACAATCAATTCAAAGTTTAAGGACGTGATAAACCCGGCAAGCAGGGCGAGCATGCCTCCCATGGTGCCGATCTTGCCGATGCGCGCTCTCCTGGACACAAACCCTTCGTTAGTGATTACTCTCAACGTGTCTCCTTCGCTAGTACGAGGACCGATATCTCCTCACGATTAAGCAAGCGTTTTGCCCACCGAAGCCGAACGAGTTGGACATGGCCACCTCGACGTCGATCTTGCGCAAGATGTTGGGGACGTAGTCCAGGTCGCATTCAGGATCGGGCATCTCGTAGTTGGTTGTGGGGTGAACCACCCCGTCTCGCATGCTGAGCACGCATGCGATAAGTTCGATACCGCCGGCGGCGCCGATGGAGTGGCCGGTCATAGACTTAGTGGCGCTAACCGGGACGCGATAGGCGAGCTCGCCGAAAATCCTCTTGATGCCCACGGTTTCGGCGACATCGCCAACAGATGTCGAGGTCGCATGGGCGTTGACGTAGCTCACGTCTGCCGGCTGCAACCCGGCGTCGGCCAGAGCACGCCGCATCGCCTCGGCGATGCCAGTGGCCTCGGGCTCGGGCGCGACGACGTGGTAGGCGTCGCAAGTCCCGGCGTAGCCGACCAATTCCGCCAGAATAGGGGCGTCGCGCCGCAGGGCATGCTCGAGGCTCTCGAGGACCACGACGCCGGCCCCTTCGGCGGGAACGAAACCATCACGGTGCAGGTCGAACGGGCGGCTCGCCTTCTGAGGCTCGTCGTTGCGCTGGCTAAGCGCGCGGATCACGCAAAAGCTGGCCAGACCCAACTCGCATATGGAGGCTTCGGCGCCCCCAGTGATCATGACCTGGGCTGCACCCCGACGGATAACCTCGGCAGCCTCGCCAATGGAATGTCCGCCGCTGGCGCAGGCGGTGACGACGGTGGTGTTGTACCCTCTGAGTCCGAAGATGCGGCTGACCTGCGCTGACGCCATATTCGGCAGCATCATGGGCAGGAAAAAGGGATTGATGCGCATGCCGCCCTTATCCAACATAACACGACATTCCCTATCGCTGGAGGTTAGGCTGCCAATGCCCGAGCCGATGATGACGCCAACGTCGTGGCAGTTGGCTTCGGTGACCTTCAGGCCCGATTGCTCGATTGCTTCGCGCGTGGCGGCCACGGCAAGCTGGATGACGCGCGACATACGCCGCGCCTCTTTGGCATCGAGGTAGTCGCCGGCATTGAAACCCTTGACCTCTCCGGCGATAGTGGTGGGGTACCCCGTGGTATCGAACTGGGTGATAGGGGCTATCCCCGATACGCCGTCCCTGAGTTTGCGCCAGTACTCCTCGACGTCGTTGCCGAGGGGAGTAACAGCGCCCATTCCGGTGATTACCACGCGATGGCGATGTCCGGACTCACGTGTTATGGCCGTCGACGCCGATTGCACCTGGCCTGATTTCCTCCCCCCGATATCGTCAGCAGCAAAGGTCATTCAAACCACCTCCCGCACAACGCCCCGCTTGATAGCGTCGACGATGTCTTGCTGGACGGCCTGCTTGGCAACTCGGATCGCGTTCTTGATGGCCTTTGCGTTGCTGCGCCCATGGGCAATTATACAAACTCCGTCGACGCCAAGCAAAGTGGCGCCGCCGAAGCCAGCGTAGTCGAGTCGCTCTTTGATCCGTCGGAGGTTGGGCAGCAAGCCGAGAGCCAGCAGCCTGGAAAAGACGCTCCGCGTCAGCTCCTCCTGAACGATCGTCGAGATGAGGTGAGCGATACCTTCGGTCGACTTTATGACCACGTTGCCCACGAAGCCATCGGTCACTACCACATCCGTCAGTCCCGCGGCGATATCCTTGCCCTCGACGTTGCCCCTGAAATTGAGTCCCGAGCCCTTGAGCAGTTCGTGGGCCTCCAGCACCAACTGGTTGCCTTTGGTCTCTTCCTCGCCAATGCTGAGCAGACCGATGGAGGGATCGGAGACGTTGAAGACCTTGTTGAGGTAGACGGCGCCCATTTGGGCGAACTGAACCAGGTAGGACGGCTTGCAGTCGACGTTGGCCCCGATGTCGACGATGAGGGTCTTGCCGCGGAGCGTTGGCAGGACGATGCCTAGGGCCGGCCGCTCGATGCCCCTGATCCTGCCCAGAGTGAAGAGAGCGGTAGCCATAACGGCACCCGTGTTGCCGGGAGAGACGAAAGCGCCGGCGCGCCCCTCACGGACAAGTCCGAGGCCGACTGCAATGGACGAGCTGCGCTTTGTGCGCACCGCGGAGGAGGCGTGCTCGTGCATCTGCACAACCTCGTCGGCGTGAACGATGGCGATGGTCGACGCCACGCCGTCAAGTCTGGCAAGCTCCTGCTCGATCTGAGGTTGGCGGCCAACAAGGATAGTCTCAACGCCGTATTCCTTGGTGGCCGCAAGGGCTCCCTTGATGACCTCTGCCGGGCCGAGGTCGCCGCCCATTGCGTCGACCGCTATCGCCAGCTTATCCATTCCACGCAACCCTCCTAGGGCCTGGTGTCTAGAAACTCGCTAAACATGAGGATTGGAATCGGCTCGCCCGCGCACCGAGGAAAGCCGCAAGAACGCCGTGTGGTACGGTTTCTGTCTGCGCGGGCGAGTGTAATTATACTCTAACCGATGAGCCTAGTCGAGGTCGAGATGCTCGCTGATAGCGTCGCGGACTGCCTGTCGCAACAACGAGTCCTCCAGATACCCAAGAAATCCCCTCAGCCGGCGCTTGGAGATCGTTCTGATCTGGTGCGCCATAACAATCGACTCGAGCGGCTGGCCGGCTTTTCGCACTGGCAGCAGCACTTCCGAAGGGTAAAGGCGCCGCCGGGCCGATGTGAGCGGCAGCACCGTCACGTTAGAGACAGCCTGGTTGAATTCCTCGTTACTCACGATGAGCACGGGCCTCAGGCCCTTTTGCTCCGACCCCTGCACCGGATCCAAATCCGCCTCCACAACTGCCCACTGAAGCGCTGACATCAGCCAATCCCCTTGGCTGTCTCAGCATCGGCAGGTGCAAAGGCGGTCTCAACCTCGCTCAGATCCTTGAGGAACTGGGGATCTCGCATCGCTTCTTCCCACTGCGCCCGCCTCGCCAGGCGCCGCAGCTCCTTTAGCTCCTTAACCAGGGCACGCTCGACAAATGCATTCTTGCTCGGTGCCGCACCCGCCGTTACCGCTCCATTCAGAGCTTCCAGCACGTCCCTACTTATGGTGAACGTCGCCTTCTTTGAGCTTCCTGCCATAAGCATCACCTCCCGTCTCGAGCTTCCAGGAGATAGAGTATCAGATGCTTGCACAAATTGCAAGCAATATTGGAAGCTACTTCGGGAAGGCCAGACGTCGGGACGGCGAGCAGGGATTCCCGGTACGACTGTGTGTGCCTGTCAAAGGCGTGATGGGCCACTGTTCGGGTTCGGCGTACTGGGCTAGCGTGCAAAGAGGACGCAAAGAGTGCAAAGATTCTTGGAGAGTCCCTTTGCGCCCTTTGCGGTTGGACCACACCCCTCAACGGTTACTGCGCAACTGCTGCTATGGAGCCACTGGGACGGGCGCAAGCTCACGAAGAGCGGCCAACAACTGCGCATCCTGGCTTGCCTGCAACTCCTCGAACGTCAGGCCCGACTCCTCACCTGGAAACAACGGTATGGCGCCCACCGGAAGCGACACGGGCACGTCAGGAGCTACACCCTGATGCCAGATCTGGCGCCCGTCCGGTGTAAGCCACTGCTTGGTACCCAGCATTACCGCCGAGCCATCGCTCAGACCGAACATAGAAAGAACAGTGCCGGTGCCAACGGTCCTGGCACCTACCAGCAACCCACGCTGATGATCCTGCAATGCGCCGGCCACAATCTCAGCCCCGCTCGAGCTGCCCTCGTTGATCATCACGACCAGAGGAACGTCGGTGGCTACGCCGCCACGCCTAACACGGTGGGCGACGCGCCTCCCCTGCGCGTCCTGCTCCAGAAGCACGTTCCCCTCCTGCAGGAACTGGCTGGCAACGCCGACGGCTTCGTCTCGCAGACCGCCCGGATTGTTGCGCAGGTCCAGGATGATGGCGGTGGCGCCCATAGAGCGAGCCTCGGTAAGAGCTGATCGCAGCTCCTCTGTCGTGCGCTCGCCCAACATGCTGATAAGTACGTGCGCAACCTGAGTGTCGGGCAGTATAGACCACGACACGTTAGGCACTGTGATATGGGCACGGACGATCGTAATCTCTTGGAGGTTCATCTCGCCGCGGTGGAACACGTTGATCGACACCGGCGTGCCCGCCGGTCCGCGAATGAGGTTGACGATCTGCTCGATGGAGAGCCCTGCCACATCCTTGTCGTCGACACGCACGATTATGTCGCCTGGCCTCAGCCCCGCGCGTTGCGCGGGCGACCCTGGAATGGGGGCGATGATCGTGGGAGCTCCATCACGCAGGCCCAACGTAGCGCCGATGCCCTGGAGGCGGCCCGACAAAGCTTCCTCTTCCTTCTTCAAATCCTCCGGCGAGAGAAAGCGGGTGTGCCCGGCGTCGCCCAGCGAACCGAGCATGCCATCAATTGCTCCATAGGTCATCTGCCTGGGATCCACCGCCGCCCGATCGACGTAGTGCTGCTCGACCAGGTTCCACGCCTCCCACAGTACGCCGGCAAAGGGAGTAGCACTTGAGGGCTCACTAGCAACTAGACTTGGGACGGCGCCGACCCGCTCTGCCGCTCCCCCGGCAACGAACCCGGTGGCCAATAGGACCAAGGCGAGGAGAACCCTGGCCGAGCCACGCACCCAACTTCCGCGCACGTCTTTCTCCGTTTCTCCACCCTTGCTGGGTGGCCTTTTATGATAATATCAGTTGCACATGTTCGAGCGCTGCATCGCCCGGCAGCGGCCAGAGCCGTACGCTCCAGCCCTCCATCCCTGGCAAAACGGGGCGCATCGAAAGAGCAGTTCGCACGAGTGCGGTCTATGCTACAATAACTGCCACTCAATAGCAAGGGAGCAATAACTGTGCCGTGCCATCCGCCGAATCAGACGCGCGCCAAGTGTCGGTCGAAAAACGACGCGATTCGGGCGATGTATTCGTCCGGATGGTCGTTGAAGGACTGGACGTGTCCCGAGCCGGGTGCGATCCACGTCTCGAGGTTGGGATTCCCGGCACCCGCCCGCCGCAAGGCGTAGGCGTGCTCGACCGGTATGTAGTCGTCGGAAGACCCGTGAATGAGCATGACGGGCCGGTCGTCCAGTCTGGCCATCGCGCGCTGAGGCTTGTTCTCCGCCAGGTCCAGCCCGTGCATCAGCCGTACCATTAGGTGCACCCCTGGGATGAATACGCGTGGCAGGCCGGTGGCCTTGGGAAACTGCTCGTCGATCATCACTGATAGGTCTGAAAAAGGCGCGTCCGCCACGATCGCTCGTATCTCGGGGTGCTCAGGGGCGGCAAGTAAAGCCGTGGCGGCCCCCATGGAGTACCCCAGGACGCCAACGTTCGCCACCCCGCGACTCTTGAGATAGCTCAACGCCCCGCCGACATCCCGCACCTCCCATTGGCCCAGGGAATAGAGGTTGCCGTTCGATTCGCCGTGCCCGCGGAAGTCGAACATCAGGACGTTGTAGCCACGGCGCACAAGGGCACTGGCCAGAGGCATGATACCTGCCGCCTCGTCAGCCCTCGCGCTCTCGCGTCCGTGCAGAATGACGATGGTCTTGCCGCCGGTGGCAGGAATGAACCAGCCCCGCAGCAAGATATCGTCGACAGCGCTGCGGAACTCGACATGCTCGTATGCGAGGCCGAAAGCGGCTGGGGTGGTGCTCAGCGCAACACGTTTTGGCCTGGCGAACCTGTCGGCGACATAGACCGCGATGCCCAGGTAGGCGAGCGCGAGCACGCCGATTAGCACGGCCAGAAACAACAGAGCGCGGGGCAATGTCCGACAACTCCTATGAAGCACATGCGCGCCTCAAGCAGCCTCCCGCGCCTTCTCTCGTACCTGTGGCCCTTCATGTAGGAACCACCACCAGGCACGACGGTCAGAATGCTTGGGATGGGGCAACATTTGTGCTACAATGTTATGCTTCTGAACAAGGAGCATATCTACCACCTCAACGCGCTGCCGCTGAGCGGCGTCGAGTCTGCCCCAACCCTCGTCGATGTCATCACGAGCGATCAGGATTAGCTGCACAGGCACATCATAATACTCGTCATCCTCCAAGAGGCGAACGAGCCGCTCGTACTCGTCAACAGCTAAGGCAAGAGCTCCAGGCTCTAGGTCTTCCATCGCTCAAAACTCCATCTCTCGCCGCTCCTAACTAATGGCTTCTATCCACCACACACTGGCGTCGTCAAGATAACGTGCCAGATTACGTGCTTTGAAGTAGGTCCAGAAACGTTGTTCACTCTGATTATACTGGGCAACCATGCCATTGTCCATCTCGCCAAGTATATCACGAAAACTGGCCATTGAGTTACGCTAGACCCTGTGATAAACTAGGGATGGATGGTGGGCGTGTCGCGGCTGATGAGTCACTTACTTTGGCATTTCTCCGCTTCGTATGGTTTCTAGTCGGCAATGTCTTTGTCTTTCGGGATGGCCCCTGCCACACGGCACGCCTCGGCAGGCGACAAGCCTCCCGTCCTTATGTTCGCACCGTGACGCCGTTCCAAAGAATGACAGCGTCGATTACCGCGTCCTCAAAGACGTCCTGTCAATCAGGCAACCGAATATACGTTTGGGCAAGTGAGTCGCCTTGGCCTTAAGCAGTCGCCAAGGTGTGAGGGAGTATGGTAACGACAATAGCTATCCCCAACTACGAGCTAATCGACAAGATATCTGAAGCTCCCCAAGCCGCTATCTACAAAGCGTACCACAAGAAGAATCCGGACAGGCTGCTGGTGCTGAAGCTCCTGAAAGCGAGCTTTCTCTCGGAAAACAAGAAATCCCAGTTCAGGCAGAAGATCGAGCATTTCAGGGTCCTTAGCGATCCGCAGGTGATTACCCCTATTGCATTTGAGGCAAAAGACGGCGTCTGCTTCATAACGCAGGACTTCTTTGACGGAGTTACGCTCGACAAGCTGATCAGGGCGCAGCGCGGCATTCCTCTAAGAGACTTCTTCACCGTTGCGTGCAGCCTGGCCCGAACCCTCGAAGTAGTGCACGAGGCGGGGATCATCCACGGCGGCGTCAAGCCTCACAACATACTCGTCGACCCAAGCACGCTCGACATCCGCCTGATAGACTTCATCAGCGCGCTGGACGTAAGAGATGTCAGCCACTTTATCTATGACCGCTCTTTCGTCAGGGACACGCTCTCGTATACCTCCCCGGAACAGACGGGACGCATCAGCCACAGGGTGGTCTTTTCTTCGGATATGTATTCCCTTGGCATCGTCTTCTATGAGCTGCTGACGGGGCGCCTGCCGTTTCTGTCAGATGATCCGCTTGAACTCATTCATTCGCACTTGGCCGAGGAGGCGCCCAAGGTCCACGAGTTGAACCCAGAGATTCCTATTGCCATAAGTAGGATCGTCGCCAAGCTGATGCTCAAGGAGCCCGAGAAACGGTATCAGACCAGCAACGGGCTTCTATCCGACCTCATCAGGTGCAGGGATGAGTACGCCGCCACAGGCACGATAAGCGTTTTTCCTCTGGAGAGCTTTGTCTACAGTCGTAGAGTTACTTTCATCTCTAAGATGGTCGGCCGTGACAGAGAGGCCGAGATCATTCTCGAAGAATACGAATCCGCCTGTGGCGGACCCGCAGGGGCATTTCGCTCGCTGTTCATTTCCGGCCTGTCCGGCATCGGCAAGACTCGTCTGATCCAGGAGCTGCAAAAGCCGATTGTGAAACACAGGGGTTACTTCACCTCGGGGAAATTCGACGTCTACCAGAAGAATATTCCCTACAGCTCCCTGATCCAGTCCCTCAGAAACCTGATGCGGACCTTTCTCACCGAAAGCAACGAGCGGGTTGCGCTGTGGAAAAACCGCATCTCGAAGGCCGTTGGCAAGAATGGAAGAGTCTTGACGGACGTTATCCCGGAGCTGGAGATACTGATCGGCCCGCAGCCCGAGGTCAAACAGCTTCCCCCCGTTGAATCACTCAATCGTTTCCACGACCTCTTTGATCGTTTTTTGACCTGTCTAGCGAGCGAAGATAATCCTTTGACCCTCTTCATAGATGACTTGCAGTGGTGTGATGTGGCTTCCTTCGACTTTCTGGCAAACATATTCGCCAACTACAAGGATCATCCCTACCTTTTCTTCTTGGGCGCGTACCGGCATAACGAGGTGGACTCGAGCCATCCCCTGTCCAAGCTGATTCGGAATGCCAAGGAAGGCGGCCAGCCGTTGAAGGAAATCAGGCTTGGCCCCCTGAAGCCTGAGCACTGCCACGAAATGGTATCGTATATTCTCGACTCTCCCCTTGCGCAGACTAGGGCGCTATCGGATTTCATCAGTACGCTTAGTGAGGGGAATCCCCTCTTCGTAAGTGAGAGTCTATCATACCTTCACAACGAAGACCTGCTTTTTATCGACGAAGACAGGCAATGGCGATGGGATCTCGATAAGATCCGGCAATCGCGCATGCCGACCACGGTAGTTGCCCTATTCAGCTCGAAAATCCAGAAGCTTCCGCCGGACCTCATTACCCTGCTCGAGTACTGCGCCTGCATCGGGAATTCGTTTTCGCCTCCCGAGCTATCGTTGATCAGGGAAATGACCTTGCTGGAGACCTTCGAGATGCTGAAGCCCGCACTCGGACAGGGACTCCTGATGGAGAACAAGAACCAGTTGCAGTTTATCCATGATAAGGTTCAGGAGGCAACCCTCTCTGCCATTCCCGCCGAGAATCGTCGGCGGATACACTGGCAGGTCGGCAACCACCTTCTTTCTGCCGTGCCCGACAACACCGCCGACCCCGAGAAACTCGATACCCTGTTTACCATTGTTTCCCACCTGAATCTTGGTAGGGAATACGATCCGGACGACAAGACGGCCTACTTCCTGTCGGATATGAACTACCACGCGGGCAACAAGGCATTGGACTCCCTGGCCACGGAAGCGGCAAACGAGTACTTCAATCTGAGCAGGGAACTGCTGCCGAATGACCGCTGGGAGGACAACCACTACGAGCGGACTTTCAGGATTTTCCAGAAGGCCGCCAAGACGGAGCTTATGTGCGGCAACTATGGCGAATCGGAAAAGCTGCTCACCCAGTTGCTCGACCACGCCAAAACAGAGATGGATAAGGCGGAATGCCTCGCGGAACAGACGACGTCGCTGTCATCCGTGGGCAACTTCATCAAAGCCATCGAGACGGCAAATCGAGGCCTCGCCTACTTCGATAAGGCGATTCCCGATAGTGCCGAAGAGGCGGACGGCAGAAGGGAAGAGCTTATGGCCGAAATCGCCTCGCGCGACGTCGACATCTGGGACACCATCCTAAACATGCCTTTTACGAACGACAGGAAAAGCAAGATCGAGCTCGTGTTCTATAGCGAGCTCATCCCCGACCTGTACATGTCCGGGCTCGTGCCCCAGCTCTACCTCTCGGCCGCGCAGTCAACCCAGCATTGCTTGTCAGGCGCTATGGACGAGTCCGTGATCTACTCTTTTAGCATTATGGGCCTCCAGCTCGGAGAACGGGAGGAGTTCGAGCAGGCATTCAAGTACGAAGACCTGGCGCGCGATCTATCCGCAAAATACCCGAACACGTTCGGGGCCACCCGCGGGATGAACGGGATTGTCTGGTGCAACATGCACTCGAGAAGCCACCCGAGGCAGATCGTGGATTACTCCCTTAAGTCGATCCAATGCGGCAAGAACTGCGGCGACCTTTACAACGCCGGCCTGTCGTACGGCCCAGTGATATGGAACCTACAGGTCCAGGGTGCAGACAT
>JACQUC010000116.1 GCA_016210495.1 Chloroflexota bacterium | reverse complement strand
GCCGGCAACGCCTCGATGGAAGAGATCGTCATGACTCTGCGCACACGTCGAGACATGTACCCTCTTACCACAAACATCGACACCACGCAGATCTATAAGGCCAGCAGGATGGTCAGCAGCTACACCGGCATCTACGTGCAGCCGAACAAAGCCATCGTCGGCGCCAACGCCTTCGCGCACGAGTCGGGCATCCACCAGGACGGGATTCTAAAAGAGCGGACGACCTACGAGATCATGGATGCCAGGTCCATCGGCCTCGTTGATAGCGTTCTAGTATTGGGCAAGCACAGCGGACGCCACGCCTTCAAAGATCGTCTGCTGGAGCTGGGTTACGATCTTTCGCCCGAAGACCTCAGCCGCGCCTTCATGCGGTTCAAGGAGCTGGCCGATAAGAAAAAGGAGATCACCGACAGGGACCTGGAGGCAATTGTCGCTGACGAGGTGCGGGCGCCCGCCGAGATATTTCATCTGGAGCACGTGCAGGTCTCGTGTGGCGACCACAGCGTGCCCACGGCTACCGTGCGCATTCTAACGCCCGATGGGCAGGTTCTGTCCGATGCCGCGCTGGGCACCGGCCCGGTCGACGCCATCTATAAGGCCATCAATCGGGTCATCCAGGTTCCCAACCGGCTTACCGAGTTCTCGGTCCAATCTGTGACGGCCGGCATCGACGCCATCGGCGAGGTCACCATCAAAGTGGAAGGCAATGGGCGAACCTTCACCGGCCGCGGAGCCTCGACCGACATTATCGTGGCATCGGCCAAGGCCTACGTGTACGCCCTCAACAAGATGCTGGCCACTGTGCCACGAGCCGACGACGCAGTCCCCTCTCCCTCCGGAAGAGGGTTGGAGAAGTCCCCTCTCCCTTTGGGAGAGGGTTAGGGTGAGGGCCGCCCTGTCGACTGCCGTAGGGCGCGATATCGTCATAGGGGCGCGATGAATCGCGCCCAGCCTAACGTGGGGGCGGACGGCCCTGTCCGCCCGGGGGTGGTTGGGGGTCATCTTGACCTTGGCAGAGAATATCCCGGTTGCACACGCCGCCCAAGCGTCCGTAGGGGCGCGGTTCTCGCGCCCTGCCGGTTGGCAGATGACTACCCTGGGGAGGAGGCAACTCACTTGACCTTAGCAGAGAAGATCCTGGCCGCGCACGCCGGGCTGGACAAAGCTTCCCCCGGTGAGCTCATCAACGCCAAGGTGGACCTGGTGCTCGCCAACGACATAACCGGGCCGCTGGCGTTTGCCGAGTTCGCCAAGATCGGCGTTTCCAGGGTCTTCGATCCCGATAAGATCGTTCTGGTGCCCGATCACTTTGTGCCCAACAAGGATATCAAATCGGCCCAGCAAGCCCAGGAGATGCGCCGCTTCGCCCAGACCTACGGCGTGCGCTACTTCGAAGTGGGCCGGATGGGTATCGAGCACGTGCTGTTGCCCGAGCTCGGCCTTGTCGTGCCCGGCGACGTCGTCGTGGGCGCGGACTCGCACACCTGCACCTACGGAGCGCTGGGCGCCTTCGCGACCGGTATGGGCAGCACCGACATAGCCGTCGCTATGGCCACCGGCGAGATCTGGATGAAGGTGCCCCACACCATCAAGTTCGTGTACCGAGGAAGCCTCCAGCCCTGGGTTGGAGGGAAGGACCTGATCTTGTATACTATCGGCGAAATCGGCGTCGACGGTGCCCTTTACGCGGCGATGGAGTTCACCGGCGAGGCCATCGCCAACCTGAGTATGGACGGGCGTTTCACCATGGCCAATATGGCCATCGAGGCCGGTGCCAAAGCCGGGCTGTTTGCTGTCGACGATAAGACCATCGCCTACGTAGATCCCCGGGCGACCCGGCCCCATCGGGTTTTCGAGGCGGACGGCGATGCGGAGTATGCGAAGGTCATCGAGTACGATGTTTCCGGAATCGAGCCGCAGGTGGCGTTCCCGCACCTGCCGTCGAATACCAGGCCCATCAGCAGGGTCGGCAACGTCGCCGTCGATCAGGCCGTCATCGGCTCCTGCACCAACGGCAGGATTGAGGACCTGCGTGTTGCCGCCGGCGTCTTGCGCGGCAGGAAGGTGCATCCGCACGTCAGATGCCTTGTCTTCCCTGGTTCGCAGGGAGTATACCTGGAGGCAATAAGAGAGGGGCTGATTCAGACTTTTGTCGAAGCCGGCGCGGCCGTCAGCACGCCCACATGTGGGCCTTGCCTGGGAGGACACTCAGGGGTTCTCGCCCCCGGCGAAAGGGCCATCAGCACGACCAATCGCAATTTCGTCGGTCGCATGGGCCACACGGAGAGCGAAGTATACCTCGCCGGCCCGGCGATCGTGGCGGCCTCGGCCGTCCTAGGCCGCATTGGGAGCCCGGCTGAGATCGCCAACCTGTCCCCTCTCCCTCTGGGAGAGGGCTAGGGCGCCTGAGGCGCCTGCCCGAGGCAGGTGAGGGCCGTCCTGTTGACTGCTATGATGGCCTGGAAAGGGCTCACCAATACCTAACTGTGACTGGAGACTAACATATGAAGGGTAGAGTCTGGAAATACGGGGCCAACGTCGATACCGACGTCATAATCCCAGCCCGCTACCTCAACGTGTCAGACGCCAGAGAACTGGCGCGGCACTGCATGGAGGACATCGACCCGACTTTCGTGGCCGATGTCCAGCCCGGGGACTTCATCGTCGCGGGCACCAACTTCGGGTGCGGCTCGTCGCGGGAGCACGCGCCACTATCTATTAAGGCTTCTGGCGTCGCCTGCGTCATCGCCAAGTCCTTCGCGCGCATCTTCTATCGCAACGCCATCAACATCGGGCTGCCCATCCTCGAGTGCGACGCTGCCGTCGACGGCACCGACGCGGGCGATGCCATCGAAGTCGATTTGGCGACCGGCAGGATAACCAACCTCACCAGGAGCCAGACGCACTGTGCCAAGCCGTATCCCGAGTTCATGCTGCAAATAATGGCCGCTGGGGGTCTGGTGGAGCACGTAAGGGGACGCTTGAGCATGAATTCGGAGGATAAGTAGTGCAGGCTAAGATAGCCGTTTTGCCGGGGGACGGCATCGGCCCCGACGTAGCCCAGGAAGCCATAGCAGTGCTCGACGCCATCGCCGAGCGGTTTGGGCATGGTTTCGAGTACGAGTACGGCCTTGTCGGCGGTGCCGCCATCGACGCCTCTGGCACAGCGCTGCCCTCCGATACGCTCAAGCTGGTTCGTGCCAGCGACACAGTGTTGCTTGGCGCCGTCGGCGGGCCCAAGTGGGATGACCCTCGCGCCTCCGTGCGCCCGGAGCAAGGCCTGCTGGGCCTGCGCAAGGCGCTTGGCCTCTTCGCCAACCTTCGCCCTGTGAAGCTTATGCCTATGCTGCAGAATGCCACCACCCTCAAAGAAGATACGGTTGCCGGAACCGACCTGGTGGTGGTCCGCGAGCTTACCGGCGGACTGTATTTTGGGAAGCCCAGCAAGCGCTACGATGCCAACGGCTCCAGGAAAGCCGTCGACACGCTGCGCTACTCCGAAGAGGAAGTCAGGCGTGTCATGCGCGTGGGTTTCGACCTGGCCAGGACGCGACGCAAGAAGGTCACCTCGGTTGATAAGCAGAACGTGCTATCGTCCTCACGGCTCTGGCGTGAGGTCGCCACCGAGATCGGCGCGGAGTACCCCGACGTGAACCTTGAGCATATGCTTGTGGACACGTGCGCAATGCAGTTGATCCGTCGTCCCACTCAGTTCGACGTCATCGTCACCGAGAACATGTTTGGCGACATCTTGACTGACGAGGCCTCGACGCTGGCTGGGTCTATGGGCATGCTCCCCTCGGCCAGCCTGGGCTACGATCGCAGCCATCCCGACTCCCCTAGCAGAGGGCCGAACCGAGAGATTCGCCCCGGCATGTACGAGCCGATCCACGGCTCCGCCCCCAAGTATGCCGGCAAGAACGTCGCTAATCCAATCGCCACCATTTTGAGCGCCGCGCTTATGCTGCGCTACTCTTTGCACCTGGCTCGAGAGGCCGATCTAATAGAGGACGCCGTCTTGGCGGTGTTGCGTGAAGGTTACCGTTGCAACGATATCCAGGAGGACGGCTGCAAGCTGGTCGGCACAAGGGAGATGGGGGCCCTCATCACCACCAAAGTGAAGGGGGTCGGCTGATGGCGCACGTGCTGCTATACGATACGACGCTGCGAGATGGCACGCAGGGCGAGGGCATCTCGTTCTCTGTCGACGACAAGCTCAAGATCGCTCGCAAGCTCGACGAGCTAGGCATTCACTACGTCGAGGGCGGCTGGCCGGGCGCAAACCCCAAGGATGCCGAGTTCTTCAGTCGCGCCGGGGGCCTGCAACTGGTCAATACCAGGCTGACCGCCTTCTGCAGTACCTGCCGACCTTACGGCGACGCCGCCCATGATCCTAACCTGCGTGCCCTGGGCGAGTTGGCCGTTCCGGCCGTAGCCATCGTCGGGAAGAGCTCTGCTTTCCAGGTGTCAGAGGTCCTCAAGACCACCCTCGACGAAAACCTGAAAATGCTGGCAGGCTCGATCTCTTTCCTCAAGTCGCGGGGCTTCGAGGTGCTGTTCGATGCGGAGCACTTTTTCGACGGCTTCAGGGCGAACAAGGCCTATGCGCTCCAAACGTTGCACGCGGCGCGCGAAGCGGGCGCCGACTGGTTGGTGCTATGCGACACCAATGGCGGCACGTTGACCTTCGACGTCGCGCAGATCGTGGCCGAAGTGGCCCGGGAGATCGATGCGCCGCTGGGCATACACGCTCACAACGACGCCGAGCTAGCCGTTGCCAACAGCCTGGCTGCGGTATCCAGCGGTGCCACGCTCGTCCAGGGAACCATCAACGGCTATGGCGAGCGCTGCGGCAACGCCAATCTGTGCTCCATCATCCCGAATCTCAAGCTGAAAATGGGCATCGACTGCCTCCCCGATGAGCAGCTAGAGTTGCTAACGGCAACCTCCCGGTACGTCAGCGAAGTGGCCAACCTCATTCACAACACGCACCTTCCGTACGTCGGCGCTAGCGCCTTCGCCCACAAAGGCGGTATGCACGTGAACGCCGTCTCCAAGACTGCGGTCGCCTACGAGCACATCAGGCCGGAGGCTGTCGGCAACAGCCAGCGCATCCTGGTCTCGGAGTTGGGGGGCAAGAGCAATGTGCTATTGAAGGCCCAGCGCTTCGGGGTCGACCTGACCGCCGAGTCCGCCGAGGTGCGCGAGATGGTCGAGCGCATCAAGTATTTGGAGAGCCAGGGCTTTCAATTCGAGGACGCCGAGGCATCCTTCGAGCTCCTTGTTCGTCGCTCCCAGCCCGGATACTGTCCCCCGTTCCATCTTCTGGACTTTCTCGTGCTTGTCGAGAAACGCAAGGGCGACGATATTCTGGCCGAGGCGACCGTTAAGATCGAGGTCGATGGCGACATAATGCACACGGCGGCCGAGGGTAACGGTCCGGTAAACGCCCTCGACACCGCCATTCGCAAGGCCCTTCTCCAGTTCTACCCGGAGCTGAGAAGCGTTCGCCTTGTCGACTACAAGGTGCGCGTGCTGGAAGACGAGAGTGGTACCAGTTCCAATGTCCGGGTTTCCATCGAGTCCACCGACGGCGAGCACACCTGGAACACAGTCGGCAGCTCCACCAACATCATCGAGGCCAGTTGGTGGGCTCTGTCCGACAGCCTGGAATATCCGCTCGTCACCTGGAAGAGAATCGCCAGCTCCCAGCCGGAGGCCCTCGGGGCGAGCGATAGAAACTCGTAGGGGCGCGGTCTCCGCGCCCACATGTCCCCTCTCCCTCTGGGAGAGGGTTAGGGTGAGGGAATGCCTGAAATGGATCTCGACGCTCCAAGGCATCGCATCGACGAAATCGATCACCATATTGTCGAGCTGCTGAACGAAAGAGCAAACCTCGCGCTTCAGGTCGGCGCCATCAAAGCCCAGGAGGGCCGTTCGGTGCACGATCCCCAGCGGGAGAACCAGGTCTACGCCAACCTGGAGACCGCCAACCGAGGCCCGCTCGGCAACGACGCGTTGCGAGCAATCTATCGCGAGGTTATCGCAACCATGAGCGAGCTGCAGCGACCACGTACCGTGGCGTTCCTGGGACCACCGGCAACCTTCTCTCACGAGGCGGCGCGCCTCCATTTTGGCACTACAGCCAGATTCATTCCGGCAAAAACCATCGCCGAAGTGTTCGCAATGGCGGAGAAGGGCACGGCGGACCAGGGCCTGGTGCCAGTTGAGAACTCGACCGATGGCGTGGTCGGCCATACGTTGGACCTGCTTGCCGACACCGAGCTCAAGATCTGCGCGGAAATCCCTTTGCCAATCTCTCACCATTTGCTATCGTGCGGCAGCCTTGATGCCATCCGGCGCGTCTACTCGCATCCCCAGGCCCTGGCCCAGTGCCGAAACTGGCTCGGCAGCAACCTTCCGAACGCCGAGCTGATCGAGGTATCGAGCACGGCACGTGCCGCCGAGATGGTGGTCTCGGACCCTACTGCCGCCGCCATCTCCAACGAGCTAGCGGCCGAGGTGTACGGCCTGGCCATTCTGCAGCGCCGCATCGAGGACAACCCGTTCAACTACACTCGCTTCCTCGTGATCGGCAACAGTATGTGCGCCAGAACGGGCGATGACCGGACCGCCGTCGTGTTTTCGATCAAGGATCGCGTCGGCGCTTTGCACGATACCTTAGAGATTTTCCTTAGATATGGCGTCAACCTTACCAGGATCGAGTCCCGTCCGTCTCGCCGCAAAGCCTGGGACTACGTCTTCTTCGTCGACGCCATCGGGCATCCTGAGGATCCGAGCCTCGAAGCCGCACTTTCGGATCTGGCCAAGGAGTGCGTGTACGTCAGGGTTCTGGGCTCCTGGCCCAAAGCATATGCTGGAAAATGAACGCTGATGGCGCTGTGCGGCTGTCTTATCGAACGACCTTGGCTGGCCTTGGGAGTCCCTCGCGCCACTGAAGTGCGCGCGTCAACCCGGTTGACTGTGCGCTCTCGCCAGCCGGGTTGACGGCGAGGCTTTAGCCCGCCGAAGGACTCCCAGGGCCAGCCAAGCACGACATCGTTCGCAGGATGGCTGGATTGAGCACTGAATCTAATGAGCAAGGAATCAACGGTATGCCGCTAATCGTACAAAAATACGGCGGTACCTCGGTTGGCTCCGCCGAACGTATCAAGGCCGTGGCTCGCCGCGTCGTCGCGGCTGACCAGCGCGGCGACGGGGTCGTGGTCGTCGTGTCGGCCATGGGCGACACCACCGACGAGCTGATATCGCTGGCCCGCCAGATCACCGACGAGCCGGACGAGCGCGAAATGGATCTGTTGCTTTCTACGGGCGAGCTAATCTCGTGCACGCTGCTCTCGATGGCATTGCGTTCGCTTGGCAATGACGCCGTGTCGCTGACAGGTGGCCAGGCCGGCATCCAAACCGATCGAACTTACAGCCGCGCTAAGATCGTGGCGGTCGACCCCAAGCGCATCCTGCGTGAGCTTTCCGAAGGCCGCATCGTCATCGTCGCCGGCTTTCAAGGCATAACCGAGGAATACGACATCACCACATTGGGCCGTGGCGGATCAGACACGACGGCTGTGGCCATGGCGGCGAGCCTGGAGGCCGCGCTCTGTGAGATCTACACCGACGTCGACGGCGTGTACACCGCCGACCCGCGCCTGGTGCCCGAGGCGCGCAAGCTCGACGCCATCAGCTACGACGAGATGCTCGAGTTCGCGCAGCAGGGCGCGCGCGTGATGCATCCCCGCGCCGTGGATCTGGGTGCGGTCTACGGCATTCCCATTATGGTGCGCTCCAGCTTCAACGAGAAGTCAGGAACCCTTATCTGCGGAGGCGAAAGCGTGGAAGCGAGAAACAAAGTCAGGGGCATCGCCCACGATACCAACGTTGCCAAGATCACCGTCATCGGCGTGCCGGACCAACCCGGCATCGCCGCAACCATATTCGAGCCTCTCTCTAACGCCAGCATCAGTGTCGACACCATCGTCCAGAACGCCGGTCTGGACGGAACGACCGATCTGTCTTTTACCGTGGCCGAAGGCGACTTGACGAAATCACTGCGGCTGATCGAGACCATCGCAAACGACGTGAATGCGCGTGGCACTGCCAGTTCGGCAAAGCTGGCCAAGGTGTCCATCGTCGGCACCGGCATCCAGCACGCCCCCGGCTATGCGGCCAGGATGTTCCGGACGCTTGCCGAGAACGGGATCAATATCGAGATGATCACCACCTCGGAGATCCGCATCACCTGCCTGATCGACGAGGAAAAGGTCGATGAGGCGGTCCGTGCCCTGCACAGGGCCTTCGAGCTAGAGAAGGCGGAGGAATAGACTTGTAGGGACGGGCTGTCCAAACTGCGGGCGGGAAGGTCCGCTCGTAGGGGCGGGCGTCTCTGCCCGCCCGAAGGGGGTGGGGCCTCGCTCTTAGATATTTCTAAGATTGCTGCTTGCGTCCGTCTGGTATAATCTAACGTGAAAACCATCACCCTGGGGAGGATTACCACATGCCAACCTATCAGTACCGCTGTACAAGCTGCTCATCTACTCTCGAGCGATGGCAAGGCTTCTCTGAGGAGCCATTGACCGAGTGCCCGTCCTGCGGCGGCAGCTTGCGGCGCGTTTTCAGCCCCGTCGGGCTCATCTTCAAGGGCGCCGGCTGGTACTGCACCGACAGCCGTCCCAAGACGCCGGAGGTCGGCGAATCCTGTACCGCTGCCGAGCCCACCTCGAAATGCGGCTCCTGCACCAAAGAGTCGACCTGCGCCGCCACCAAATAGGTCTGTAGCTGTGTCCGACGACGATTTCGACAGGATTAAGCCCGTCATAGCCCGGTTTCCGGACATTACGCTGGCCTATCTCTTTGGCTCGCGGGTTGCGGGACAGGTTGGGCCTCAGAGCGACTACGATTTCGCGGTGCTCGTTGAAGCAGATGAGCGCGACTTCGCGGCGCCGCGCGCACGATTGGCCCACGAACTGGCGGTGGCGCTGGAAACCCACAGGATCGACGTTGTGATTCTGAACCGGGCGCCAATCGAGCTGGCACACGCCGTCATTGCGCAAGGGAAACTGCTCTATCAGCGCGACGACCTGACGCGCGTCGAATACGAGGCGAGGATCATGGGGCTGTATGGCGATTACCTGCCCGTATTGCGAGCCCAGCGGCGCGATATCTACCGAGGTGGAGATCATGCTGCCCGAGTCCAACGGTATCGAGCGGCGCTTAGACGAACTGAGCGAACGCTTGGCGAGATTAGAGCCGCTCAGGGCAGGGCACCGCGCTGAGTTCGACGCCGACTGTTCCGTGTTTTCCGTGGTTCCGTACCTAAGCCCCTACTATCTTCCCCACCGCCACCTCGCCCGAGTTCATGCAGTCGCCAGTGCCTATCCCCCGGTACGAAGCGCCGCAGAGATACAGGCCCGGGTGCTCCGCCAGCCTCTCCTCCATCGCTTCCAGCCGCTCCAGATGCCCCAGCGTGTACTGCGGCATCCCTTTGACCCAGCGGAACACCCGCGCAAATTCAGGCTCGGCGGTGATGCCCATCATCTCGCGTAGCTCGTCGCGCACCACGCGCACCATCGCCGCGTCGTCGAGCTCGACCAGGCTTTGATTGTGCGGCCCGCCCACGAAAACGCGCAGCAGCGCGTGCCCTTCCGGCGCGCGGCCCGGCCACTTCGTCGACGACCACGTCGACGCCATGATCTTGCGCTTTTCCACGCTCGGCACCAGGAAGCCGAAGCCGTGCAGATCGTGGCCAATGGTGTCTCCTCGGTAGGCCAGCGATACCGTGGCCGCCGAGGTCCAGGGAATCGTATCCAGCAGCTTTGCTAGCCTCCCATCAAGCGGGCGGAGGAACTCTGCTGCCGTGTAGGCCTCGGTCGAGACAACGACGGCGTCGGCCGGATAAGTCAGGTCGCCAGCTACGTGCACCGCATAACGAGGCGTTGCACCCCTCTCCTCGATTCTCACGACCCTCTTGCCCGTGAGCAGCCTCTCCCGACCGGCGACGTCGGCCATCCCATCGGTTATCTCCTGCATCCCGTAGCGCAGCGTCGTGAAGTAGGTTCGTCCGGAGTTGCCCGATGCCGTCGAGGCCATCCGCTTGCGCGCCGCCAGGAAGGCCTTGATCAGACTGCCGTGTTTCCTCTCCATCTCCAGGAACCTGGGAAACGTCGCCTGAAGGCTCATCTGGTACGGGTCCGCCGCGTGTACTCCACCCACCATCGGCTCGGCCAGCTTCTCCAGGCACTCTCGACCCAGCCGTCGCCTGACGAAATCGGCCAGCGTTTCGTCGCCGTCGACCCTCCTTGGGACAAACAGGTCCATGCCCATCCGCATCTTCCCTGGCCAGGAGAACAGCGAGGTCTTGACGAACGGCATAAACTTCGTCGGCACCATCATCCACACGCCGTCGGGCAGCTCGTGCATCCTGCCGCCAGAGTATATGAACGTCTTCTTCCTATCGTCGTCACTTGGCAGTAGATGATCCTCAATTCCCAGGCGTGCGGCCATCTGCGCGATCCACGGCTTCTCGGTCAGGTAGCAATCTGGACCGCCGTCCACGATGAATTCGCCGATCCGCTCGGTCCAGATCTTGCCGCCCAGGCGGCCGTCCTTCTCCAGCAACAGCCAATCGACATCGTGCCCCTCGTCAGCAGCCCGTCTCAGCGCGTACGCGGCCGCGAGCCCGGCCGCGCCACCCCCTACCACTACAACCTTCACGGCTCTGCCCTATCATCTGCTTCCAAAATCAGACGCGGCCTTACCACGGCTGCCAAAGCCTCAATATACGGCGCCGAGGCGTTGAGCACTCCGGCACGGGCAAACTCCAGCCCGAGCCCCCTTGCCTTGCCGGCAATCAAGATATCAATATCGTACAGTGTCTCCACGTGATCCAGCGTGAAACCGACGGGCACCAGCACCACCTTCGTTTTTCCGGTCGACGCCAGCTCTTCCAGCACCGTCTCGACGGTCGGCTCCAGCCAGTTGCCCTGGCCCATTCCCCGGCTCTGGAATGCCAGGCGCCAGTCGTGTCCCGGCACGAGCGCAAGCACGCTGTCGACAGTCGCCTGCAGTTGCTCGACGTAAGGATCCCCAGCCTCAATGTACTCGACCGGAACGCTGTGTGCGCTGAAGACGAGGAATGCGTCTTCACCATCCGACAGGTTGGCTAGAGCCACGCATGCCTGTGCGGCGATGCCGTCGACGAAGCGAGGCTCCGCATGGTAGGAATCGGCTACCACGACCTCGACGCCGTTCGCCTGACCGGCAGCCCGAAGCTCCTCAAAGTACGCTCCGGTGCTTACACGAGTGTAATGCGCGGAGAGGCTAACGCCGACGATCCTCCCGTGACCCGATTGCGCGAGTCCCCGAACTGCGTCCGAAATCGTGGGGTCGGTGTACTTGAAGCCGAAGCCCACGGCGGATACGCCTTCTCCGGCCAGGCGCTGTGACAGCGCCTCTGCTAACTCCCGCGCGATGCCGGGCAGCGGTGAGCCCCCGCCGATAAGCCGGTAGCGCTCCACAACCCGCTCGACCACCTGCGGCGACGGCTGGCGTCCCATCAACCTTGACATAAACGGGCCGACCTCGTCCAGCGACGCGGGGCCGCCAAATGCCAGCAAGAGCACCGCCGTCTTCGTCACCTCACGCCCTCCCGCGTATCTCGGCGCTGATCTCGTGGACGAGCTCCACCAGCGCCTGCACGTGCTCGACCGGCGTGTCCTTGTGTACCCCGTGCCCCAGGTTGAATACGTGGCCCGGACGCTTACCAACCCGCTCCAGGATGTCCCGCACCTTCTCGCGGATGACCTCTGGCCTGGCGAACAGTGCCATCGGATCGAGGTTGCCCTGCACCGCCACGCCATCGCCCAGGCGCTCCATCGCACTGTCGATTTCCACGCGCCAGTCCAGCCCGACCACGTCGCCGCCGGCCTGCTTCACCAGCTCCAGCATCGTGCCCGCCTGGTTGGCGAAATGGATGTGCGGGACCCGCTTATCCAGGTTGGCGAACACCTTGGCGGAATGGGGCAGCACGTTCTCTCGATAGTCCTGGGGCGAAAGGTTGCCCACCCAGCTATCGAACACCTGAACTGCCTGTGCTCCGGCTTCGATCTGCGCGTTCAAATAGACTATTATCGTTTCCGCCAGCTTGTCCAGCAGCGCGTGCCACGCCCTGGGGTCGTCCAGCATCAGAGTCTTGCAGAGCCGATAGGTCCGCGTGCCACCCCCCTCGACGACGTAGCTGGCCAGCGTGAACGGCGCCCCGGCGAAGCCGATGAGCGGAACCCGTCCCTCCAATTCCTTGCGCACCAGTTTGATCGCGTCGGGCACGTAGCGGCAGTCGCCGGCGTCGACGACGCGGAGCCGGCTGACGTCGGCCATGCTGCGCACGGGATTGCGAATCGCCGGGCCCTCGTCCTTGCCAAACTCGATCTGGAGCCCCATCGGCTCCAACGGCAAAAGGATGTCGGCAAAAAGGATCGCGGCGTCGACGCCAAGCCGGTCGATGGGTTGCACCGTCACCTGGCAGGCCAACTCCGGCGTCTTGCACATCTCGAGGAAGCTGTGCCCGCGCCGTATCTCCCGATACTCGGCCAGATAGCGCCCGGCCTGCCTCATAATCCAGATCGGCGTCCGATCGACGGGCTCGCGTCGACAGGCACGGAGAAACCTATCGTTGAAAGCCATTCTACCTCCCCGCGAAATACGCCTCCAGAAACTGGCGCGCCAGAGGTGCCGCGACCTCACCCCCCGCTTTGCCGCCCTCGACCATTACCGTGACCACGACCTCGGGCGCATCGGCCGGCGCGTAGCCGGCAAACCAGGCGTGGGCATCGGGATTCTGATTCTCGGCCGAGCCCGTCTTGGCCGCCGTGGGAATCCGAAAGCCCTTGAAAGCGTAGTTCGCCGTCCCGATGGCGCTGGCCGCCGTTCGCTTCATCCCCTCCCGGATCGCGCCCAGGTTCGCGGGCGAGACGGGCAGCTTGCGCTTCTCTGTGGCCCCGTACTCCTTTGCCGCCGTGCCGACGCCCGCGCGTCTCACCAGCACCGGCGTCCGGAGGCTGCCGCCCGCGGCCAACGCTGAGAAGAGGTTCGCCACCTGTAGAGGCGTCGCCTCCAGGAAGCCCTGGCCGATGGCCAGATTCACCGTATCACCCATATACCATCCCTGGCGCAGCTTCGCCCTCTTCCATTCAGGGTCTGGGACGGTTCCCTCGGCCTCTGGCAAGCCCACCGTTCCCGGCGCCTCGCCCAGGCCAAATTGCCGCGCGAAGCCTGGCAGGATCGTCGAATCGATCGTGTCCAGCTTCTTTCCCAGCTCGTAAAACACGATGTTGTCCGATGCCCCAAGTCCGTCCACGAGATTGATTCTGCCGTGCCCTTGCGGCAGCCAGTTTCTCAGTACCACGCCTCCCCCGAGACCATCCCACGTGCCCGTGGAGTTGAACACCGAGTCAGGACGGTAGCCGCCTTTCTCTAGCCCCGCCGCCATCGTGACCACCTTGAAGATCGAGCCGGTGGGATACGTGCTCAGGCTCGCGCGATTCTGGAACGGACGGCGCTCGTCGTCGGCCAGCTTTTTCCACTCCTCCACCGAAAACCCCAGGACGAATCCGTTGGGATCGAAAGCCGGATGACTCACCAGGGCGAGAATCGAGTTATCGCGGGCATCGAGAATCACTACGCTGCCGGTTTTTTCCCCGAGCGCCTTCTCCGCCATACGCTGCACGTCCACGTCGATTGTGAGCTGCACGTCGCCGCCCGCTTTTGCCTGCCTCTCGGCAATGGTTCTGACCGTCGCTCCCGCCTGCGTGGCGATGACCAGCTTGCCGCCCTTCTCGCCTGCCAGCGTCTCCTCGCCCCAGGCCTCGATTCCCTGGCGGCCGATGAAGTCATCCTCTTCGTAGCCTTTTGCCGCCAGCCTCTTCAAATCGTCGGCGTTCACTTTGGCTACGTAACCGATCAGGTGAGCCGCTATCGGGCCGCTCGGGTACACGCGCATAGGCTTGTCCCTCAAGGCGATCCCCGCTATCTGGCCCAGCTTTGCCTCCGCCTCAGGCCGCTTCTCCTGCGGCAGGTCCCGCAGCGGCACCCACCAGTCCGGCTGGGCTCTGGCGTAACGGGCCTTCACATCCTCGGGTTTCATGCCCAGATGCTCGCTCAACACGCCAACCACCTGGCTCTCGTCCTGCACGAACTTGGGGATCACGCCAATGCTGAGCACCTTGCCCTCCGCGGCCAGCGGCCTCCCTTTGCGATCGAGAATACTGCCGCGAACGGGATTGTCGGGCAGCACCCGGACAAGGTTCTGATCCGTCAGACCTTTGAAGATCAATCCCGGGGCCCACTCCACTCGCCAGTCATCGCCCTCGCTCACCAGAGGAAGCGCGTTTTCTTCCGCAAGATCGCCAAACCTGGCGCTGCGCATCGTCACTTCATACGGGGCTTCCATTGAGGCTTGCGATGCCGGTAGGGGAGTGCTCGTCGTCTTACTATCCTTCGGCCCTTTCGCCGGTGACGGCTGTAACGCTGCCGAAGGCCGGCGTGCCGGCTGTCGGGTGACCGAAACCGACACGATGGACGCGCCGGCGTTGATCGCGCGGTAGCGTCCAACAAAACGCTCCTTCGGGATCACGTTCCTCGCCTGGGCGGAAAGTGTGTCGTACATAGCGTCGTAATCGCCGCGCTCCCAGGCGCTGAAGAAGCGCTCGGCCGTCCTATCGGGCGATGGTGGCGCAGGAGTAGGCGTGACAGCCGGCGGGGCCTGGGCAACAGGCCCCGCCGGGACTACCCCTCGAAAGACGTTCGTCCTGGCGAGTGCCACGCTCCCGCCCACCACCAGCAGAAGCAGCACGAGGAGAACCGGCAGTCTCGACGACCTGCGACGACGTCGCATCCTTGCCTCCCGAGAAGAATAGCTCCTATATGATAACCGTACACGACATCATCGTGCAACAGTGTGGGGCCTCGATTAATCAAGGCCCCACGTACTTATGCCCTCACCCCAACCCTCTCCCAGAGGGAGAGGGGACTCTGGCCCCCGGCCCCTATCCCCCGCCCTGGCCCCTATTCGTGCGTCGCCCCCGTGGACCTTATCAACAGAATGGGCGTGGATGCACCTCTCAGAACTCTGTCGGCCACGCTTCCGTACACCCACCTGCTTACTCCACTCCGCCCGTGCGTCGACATCGCCACTAGGTCCACGCCGTTGTCTCTGGCGTAGTCTACGATCTCCTCGGCAGGCTCCCCAAACTGCACGACCGTGCGCACCTTGAACCCCTTGGCTCGCATCACGTCGGCCACTTTCTCCAGATACTCCCTGAGCTCGGTCCTTACCCGATCCACCTCTGCGTCCACCGTGCTAACCATGCGACCATCCTCCAGCACGGCATGGGCAGGCGGCGCAACGCGCATAAGGATTAGCTCGCAATCCATGTTTCTCGCGATGTCCTCGGCATACGGGATGACTTCTTCAGCCAGTTCCGAGCCATCGAGGGTCACCAGAGCCCTGTTGTACATCCCTTCCTCCTTCTAGCCCTGTCTACCCCAGTTTTCGGATAGAGCATAGCTGCGACTTCATCTGCGGATAGCCCATCACTGGCTCGCGCAGGTGGACGTCCGTCAGAAGATTCACGTTCTGGTCACCCGACCAACCGTGGGGAATGCTCACAACCCCTTCCATAAGATCCGTCGTCAGGAGCGCCTTTACCTTGATCTGTCCGCGGGGCGACTCCACCACTGTGTCGTCTCCGTCTTTGATCCCATACTTCCCGGCTGTTTTCGGATGAATCTCCGCGCAGGCACCCTTACCCCCTTTCCCCAGGGCCGGGACATTCCGGTGCTGGGTGTGAGTGTAATACAGATTTCGTGCCCCTGTAGTGAGGACGAGCGGGTACCGCCCGAACATCTCCGGGTCGCCTAGCGGGCTCTGATCCGGCTCCTTGTAGGTAGGAAGGGGGTCAAACCCCGCGTCCTTGATGGTCTCGGAATAGATCTCGATCTTCCCTGAGGGCGTGGGAAGACTCTTTGCTTCGTCCATCCCGTACTGCTTCTGCATGTAGAAAGCGCCGGCCACCTTCTCCTCCTTCAGTTCCTTAAAGCTCAGGCCGGAAGGCTTCAGCTCGTGCTCCACGACCCCCTCGTCCGTCTCCCAGGGGAAAAGCTCGCCAAAACCCACCCTCTTCGCTAGTTCTTTCCAGAACGTGAACTCGGACCAACTCTCGTGCAGGGGTTCGATGGCCTTCTTCCTCATCATAAGATAGGGAAGGCCGTGGCAAACATTGTAGCTGTAGGCGATCCCGTTTTTCTCTAAGTGCGTACACCCTGGCAGCACATAATTGGCCAACTCAGCCGTCTCGGTCATGAAAAGATCGAGGACGACCAGGAGATCCAGCCGTTTCATCGCCTCTCTATAGGCGTTGGAATCGGGGAGAGACACGACAGGGTTCCCTCCGGTGACGATCAAGGCCTTGATGATGTTCGGAACACTGTCGGGGAAACAAACGACCTGGCCGTAGGGGCTCTTTCTCCCCCACACCTCGAAGAAGAGCGGGTATTCTTCGGCCCCGATAGGGACCTTATCCGAGCGGATCCCTAGGCCCCCCAAGGACAGCCTGGGGCTCACCACCCAGCCCCCGGGATTGTTGATGTTGCCGGTAATCGTTTGGAGGATGGCCAAGGCCCGGCTGTTTTGGGTGCCGTTTGCCGTTTGATCCTGAGTGTTGGTTCCTTGAAAGATGCTGGCGCTTTCGGCGGTGGCATAGAGCCGGGCCAGCTTACGGATATCCTCCGCCGGGACCCAGGTGATCTTCTCCGCCCATTCAGGGGTATAAGCTTCGACGTGGTCTACCAACTTGTCGAACCCGACGGTGAAGCGATTGATGAAGTCCTCTTTGTACAGCTTCTCTTTGACGATGACGTGCATCAAGGCGAGGGCGAGGGCCCCGTCTGTGCCGGGCCGCACCGGCAAGTAGACTTCCGCGCGATTCGCCAGGGGGATGCGCTTGGGATCGATGACCACCACCTTAGAACCCTTGGGCATATTCTCCCGTATGGCCAGGTCGAGAGGAAAGTCGGACTGTTCCGGATTATGGCCCCACAGGACGTAAAGCTTCGTATCCGCCTCTTCAACCGGATACTTGCCAAAGGTGATTTGCCGGGCCCGGATCCGCATGCGATAGCAGATTCCTTCGACGGAGATGAAATTCGGCGTCCCGAACGCTCCCTTGAATCGCTGGGCAAGCTCCATCATCTCGAAGTTTTCCACGCCGATTGAGCCGGAAAAGATGCTGAGCACCTCCGGCCCAAACTCGTTCTTCAGCCCAATCAGCTTATCGGCAATCTCTCCCAGGGCATCATCCCAGGAGATTCTCTCCCATCGGCCGTTCACCCGTTTCTGAGGGTACTTGAGGCGATCCGGATGGTAGACTATGTCCATGGCCCTGAGGCCTTTGGGGCAAAGCTCTCCTTTGTTCAGGGGATGATCTTTCAACCCCTCTACCTTCGTGATTCGGCCGTCTTCAACCAGCACATTCATTCCACAACTGTGATAGCAGATCGTACAGTCGGTAGCGATCCACTGCGCTTGCGATGTTGCCATCTTCCTGCCTCCATTGATGTCCAAGATAACCCGAGAGATTAACTCGACTCTTTTTTAGCGCTTCGCGGCCCAATTGTCAATATGCGATTTCTCAGGGACGTTCGTACCTAAAGTGTGGAGTGATTTCAGTGCCGCCAGGCCGGTTGGCGTCGTCGTAAGGGGATATTGCCTTTTGGCTAGCAACGATCTAGAATAGGGTCATTTGGCAGCTAGAGAGCAGAGTCCTCGGAGGCCGTGGGGTTGATCCTGGAGGACGACGCCCGCGGTGGCGAGGCCACGTTCGGTTTCGGTCTGCGCGCGGCCCTCAGGGTAGAGCAGAAGGCCTACGCGGCGAATTCCGCGCCGGGCCCGGCCTCGAGCGCGGCTTTTCGGGTGGAGCTATAGGGAGGACACGCCATGCAACTCAAACCGTTGATTGTTTGCATTGCCGCCTCAGTCCTTGCCATTTCCGTCCTTTTAGTGACCCAAAGAGTCCACACCGGGACCGCTCAAGGCGGTGGCGCGATAAGCATTGTCTCGGTTGCTTCGGGTGGGACCCAGGTCCTCGGGAACTCCGGATTGGAGGGCTTGTCCATCTCTGCCGACGGACGTTACGTCGCTTTTGAGTCAAGCGCCAACACTCTGGTCGCTGGCGACACCAACGCCTTGGCCGACATCTTCGTCCACGACCGGCAGACCCTCCAGACAACGCGCGTTTCCGCGTCATCAACCGGCGCGCAAGCCAATGGGAGCTCCTCAAAGCCCGTGATCTCCGCCACCGGTCGCTACATCGCGTTCTGGTCGAGCGCCACAAACCTTGTCGCCGGGGATTCCAACGGCGTCGAAGACGTCTTTGTCCACGACCAGGCAACCGGTATGACAGCCCGCATCTCGGTATCCTCAGATGGCACGCAGGGAAACGGAACGCCGGGAGGGTGTGCACCGGCTCTTTCTGCCGACGGACGCTTTGTCGCATACAGCTCCTACGCCTCTAATCTAGTCGAGAATGACACCAACGGACAGGCGGATGTGTTTGTATACGACCAAGTGGTGGAGGATGTTAGGCGCGTCTCCGTTCACTCGAACGGCGCACAGGGCTCCTGGCTAGGCAGCTCCTACTGTCCGGCTATCTCCTCCGATGGCCGCTACGTCGCTTTCATTTCTGGCGCCGACAACCTGATCGGAACCGACACGAACGGAGACGGGTGGTGCGATGTCGGCTGCGACCGGAACAACGCTCTCGACGTCTTTGTTCACGACACTGCCACCAGACAGACCACTCGCGTCTCGATTGCCACCGGCGGCGCAGAGGCAAACCTGGGTTCGGTCAAGCCTTCCATCTCGGCCGATGGTCGCTATGTCGCTTTTCAATCCCTCGCTAGCAACCTGGTGCAGGGTGATACCAACAACCGCGGCGACATCTTCGTCCACGATAGGCAGACGTCGCAGACCACCCGCGTCTCCGTCGCTTCCGATGGCGTGCAGGCAAACGATACCTCATCTTGGCCGTCCATTAACGGGGACGGAAGGTTTGTCGCTTTTTCTTCTCGCGCCACGAATTTGGTGAGCGACGACGCCGGCGGCTGGGAAGACGCCTTCATCCACGACCGTTGGACGGGACAGACCGCGCGCATCACCGAGAGCTCCACCGGGGCCAACGCGAACCAGCATTCCTACCAGCCTGCCTTTGACAGCACGGGGCGCTACGTTGCGTTTGTCTCTGCTGCTCGAAACCTTATCGGCAACTACGCG
This sequence comes from Chloroflexota bacterium, assembly GCA_016210495.1. Next base: position 16,531 of record JACQUC010000116.1, on the reverse strand, counting down.
GGTAACGGTTACAACGTGTACCTCTACGACCGTGGGCCCGAGGTCGACCTCTCCATCGACGCCGTGCTTCCCATCCAGGTGCTTGAGGGACAGGACCTGGTTAAGGACAAGGCGACCGGGGTCAAGGTCGTGGTTCGCAAGGATGGACCAGGCCCGGTCGACAATGTCTCCGTCCGGCTCAACTACGGCGCATCAACCTACACCGTCTTCTACGTGTACCAGGCAGTCAACGTGAACGCGCAGCACGCCCTGATGGCGGGCAACCACTTCTTCCCACTCAGTCTTGCCGCCAACGAGGTCACCAAGACGGTCTATTTCTTCTCTGACTCGCTCGTCCCCACTGGCACCACCTATCAGGTATCGGCGACGGTGGACTATCTGGGAACGTTCGCGGAGACCAACGAGACGAACAACACCGCTACGTCGCGATCCATTCGCGTCTACGACACTCAGTGGCCTCGCGGCCCGATTTCCCCTACCCTGTCGATCAGATTCCTTCCCGTGGACTGGGACGCGTCGCTCTCCAGTTTCACCACCTACTATGAGAGCAGCACCGATTTCCTGGGCGGCGTGTTTCCCGTCTCCGAGCCGCGCTTCACACCCTACAAATCCACACAGGTGATCAGCACCCAACCGTATCGCGGCGACGATGGGCGCCTGTCGGAAGACCAGTTGCGGAACTGGCTCAGAGACCTAAGCATACAGGAGCACCTCGCCAACCCTTTGGTCGACCGAATTGTCGCCACCGTGCCCGTGGGCTGGTTCAGGAGTAGGACTCGGGACTTCCCGGACACCGGAGGTCTTGCCTTTCGCTCGATGATGGATGCTGTGATAGTTATGTCGGGACAGTCGGAACTGCCGAACGGGGACTCGGAAGGAACCCTCGCGCACGAGATTGGCCACTCGTACGGATTGCGTCTGCAGTGTGAAGAATACGACCCTCTGCCGACCGATCTCTGCCTGCCGCTCGAAGAACGCCTGCACGGTATCGGCAAGGCTGCGGCGCCCGGCCTCTGGGTGGAGAAACGCATACCAATTGAGGTGACGGGTAATCACATCGACGGGACTAACCATCGCGACGTTTACTGCTTTATGGGTGCATCCGCCGACGAATTCTGGGTCGACGTCGACGACTACGGCAAGCTTCTCAACGATCAGCGCGTCGACGCCGCCACGTCTGCCACGAGCCCCGCCTCTACCCGGGCCATCCTCGCCGCCGGCACCATATCCATCACCGGCACGGCGACCCTGGACAACTGGTACCTCCTGCCCGAGGCGGAGCTCAGCCCGCTCATACCCGGGCCCTACTCGTTCGAATACCAGAACGCCAGCGGAGGCGTGCTCGCCCAGCGGAGCTTCGACGTATTGTTCACGGTAGAGGGGAAGGGTCTCACCGGGACGATTACAGTGACCAACGCGCCCTTCGTCCTGGCTATCCCTTATGTTTCGGGCACTGCCAAGATCGCCGTCAAGCAAGGAGGCGTGCAAATTGCGCAGAAGATGGTCAGCGCAAACGCGCCCACGGTCACAGTCCTCAGCCCCAACGGCGGCGAGCGGATCAGCGGGCAGACGACGGTCCGGTGGTCGGGCAGCGATAGCGACGGCGATACTTTGTCGTACGCGGTCCTCTATAGCAACGACAACGGCGCTAATTGGGAAACGCTCGCTATCAATGTCGGTGCCACGAGCTACGCGTGGGATGTTACCGAGCTCTCGGCGGGGAACCGATACCTGGTCAAGGTCATCGCCACGGACGGGTTTAACGCCGCCCAGGACACATCCGACGCGATCTTTGGCGTTTGGGACCGGGTGTACCTGCCGTTGGTGGTCAAGTAGGGGCGTCTGTCGCGCCCCCGGAGTATGCTTCGTGCACAACCTGTGACGACCCACCGGCAAGTCACCCTCTTAGCGGCTTTCGGGCGGACATGAAACAAGGGTTCGCGGCTCTTCCAGGAGACGCCGCATCAACCGTGCTGCCGGGGCCTGGGTGTCGGCGTCGGCCAATGCATACCGGGCGGAGGTATCGACGAAAACGGCCCGGCTCACTGCGGCCAACCGCTCCGCCTATGATCGGCCAGAACCTTGTCGTGCTCCTCTGAAACGCGCCCGGGCCCAGCGTTCCCTAGGCCGATCAGTCCGATAATGGGATCCACCTGGCCAGCCTGCTCCTCTTGGAGGAACCGGCGTGCAGCGAGTCGAAGGAGGTCGCCCTGGAGGTGCGCCTCTCGCGAGCGAGTCGATCCAGCGCCGAGCTGAGCTCGGGATCGAGGTAGACTTGGGTCCGCCGCATGCGTCTCATAGGCTTTCACTCCATGTACATCACATAGCCAAGTATACATCACTGTTCCCCCGTTGACAGGCGCTGGTCACGCCTCTGAAGCGAGCCGTAGGGATAAGGCGTGGACAAGAACTCGTTTAAGCGGGCAATCTCCACAGGTATCTCTCCCGGCAAACCTCCATTCACGATGCTATGGCCGATTCCAGCGCCTCGTTTATCCACGTGTTCACGCTCTTGTTGGCACTTCGGGCTTTCAGCGCAATCCGCCGATGGAGCTCCGGATCCAAACGAAGGCTGAACTTGCCTGAATACGGCTTCTCCGGTTCTTCTCCCCTTTCGGCGCAAAACGCCAGATAGTCATCAACCGATTCTTGGAATGCCTGCCTGAGCTGAGCTACGGATTCGCCCTGGAATGTAATCACGTCCCGCAGATTCATTACTTCGCCATGGAACACGTCGGCTTCGTCGTCGAACTCAATCTTTGCCACGTAACCTCTATACTCCATCATAGAGCTACTCCCGCTTCTTGTAAGAACCGGCGCACCGACCTGACAAGAGGCCTATTGGCCTCTGGCCGAGGATGGGGCCGGTGAAACACGGCACGGACATCGTGAAGCGCCACGCGAATTCTGGAGCCACGCCCTTGCCAAACCTCAGCCCCTAAAGCCTCGAACAATACTTCAATGTCTTGCCAGGCAATATTCGCCCTGACTGGTTCCTCAAAGATAGCTTCCAGTGTCTTGCGATGTTTCTTGTTCACCCATTGATGGTATCAAAAAGTGACACCATTTTCAACTACAGGCACCCTGGGCCGACTGGCCGCTAACAAACAGGGGGGAGTCTGGCTGGGCTCTTTGACGAAAGCAAGCTCGTGGTTTATACTGGCCGATAGCATCTCTTTGCGCTAATCACGTCAACCTTCATCTGGAGATTTGGGGGAATGCCGAGGGTGCGTCGAACCACGCTGACGATGCCGGGGGAGCTCTACAAAGAGGTGGAAGACCTCGCGGCGGAGGAACATCGAAAACCCGCCTCTATGCTTTCACTGCTGGTTAAAGAAGCGGTGGAAAGCCGTCGCACGGCGGCAGCGCGCAGAGTAACTTTCGAGTCTGGTCTGGAGGCTGCGTTCTGCGGATTGGATGCCGACGAAATCGCGCACATCTCGGGTCATTTGGCCGCCCGAATCGACGATGACCAACTTGATTGACGCGGCTCTCGATTCCTGAGTCACCGTGCCAGGCTCGATAGAGCACGCTTGGGCCAAGCGCTTGCTCACCGATCCGAGGCCCGCCGCCCGTCAGTGCCACAAATAACTGACGGCTATGGAGATCGCTCATCGACAGGAGTAGCGAATGGACCTATCACGGTTTTCTCTCCAGGGAAAGGTGGCTCTCGTAACCGGTGGCAGTCGTGGGATTGGCGAGGCGACCGCGTTGGCCTTCGCCCAGGCTGGCGCCGATGTAGCCATCACCGCCCGCAAACTGCCCGAGCTCGAAGCGGCCGCGGCCAAGATAACGAATTTGGGTCAGAAGTCCCTGGCGATACCGGCAAACGTTGGGCACATGAACGAGCTCCAGGGCGTCGTCGACGTCGTGGTCAAGGAGTTCGGCACTATCGACATACTCGTCAATAATGCCGGGATGGGGCTGACGATGCCGGCCATCGATGTCGACGAGAGGGCATGGGATGCCGTCATGAACCTCAACTTGAAAGGCGTTTTCTTCCTCAGCCAGGCGGTGGCCAGGGTCATGAGGACTCACGGTGGCGGCAAGATAATCAACGTGGCCTCCGCGGACGCTTTCAAACCCGACTATCATCTGGCTAGCTATTCCATAAGTAAGGCTGCCATCGTAATGCTCACGAAGTCGCTTGCCATCGAATGGGCCGAATATGGGATCAGGGTTAATGCCGTGGCGCCCGGCGCAATACGGACCCGTATTCTAGAGTCCAAGTTCGCGGCTGTTCCCGGGTCGGAAGACGAGGCCAAGCGTCGGCCCCTCGGCATCGGCGAGCCAGATGACATAGCGGGAATTATGGTCTACCTGGCTTCCGACGCTTCGCGGTACGCTACAGGGCAGACGTTTGTCGTGGACGGCGGAGAGCTGCTGAGATAACAAATATGGTACTTCACTTCAAGCGAGGCCGAAAGGGCGAATACGATAGTTGGGGTCGACCCTCCAAGGGAATACCATAATGTGTGCGTGGAGGAAGGCTATGGAACGATGTCAATGTCGGCGGATTAGCACAGAACGGAAACTCCAGATTCTGGAAGAAGCGTGGCAACCCGCGGTCATGGTGAGCGAGGTTCGTCGGCGTCACCAGGCGGTCGAGGCGTGTTGCGTTGTGGTCTGATCGATTACGAAACGTCCTGGGTGTACCTCCCAAGCGTGGCATCCGATAGGAGCGTGTCCAGGATAGACGGTATGTCGCCGTCAGTTCTGCACGCGTGTTGCGCGTGTCGCTATGCAGTCCTCTCTGCCCCACATCAATCAATTTCATCTTCGTCCGCATCTGAAGTAGCTGAGCCTTCGCGGGGGCCCCCTTTGGTCGGCCAAATCACGGCTAGGTTCTCAACCATTGGAACTTTGAATGGTAGGTCCAGATCTCCCAGCCTGCTCTCTACCTCACGCTGTGTTTCCTCGATGGCAGTAGCGACCGCTGCGGTGTTGTCAGGCCGCATGGAAGTCTTCGCCCGCCTAATTCCGCGTGCTCCAATTAGGCCATTCAGTCGTTGCAGCAGCTCCCAATCTCGGAGAAGTGCTAGACTTCGTTGCCCAGCTTCTCCCAATTCCATTCCGAGTATCATCGATCTGATCACGCCACTCTCGCCTGTTACGCGGTCCGATACTCGGAAGACCAAGAGCGGTCGCTCAAGCGCACCATCGGGCATTGTTGCAGCGCACACAGGGAAAACTTTGGCTTGATCAACTGCCTGGTCCATTATCTTGTGTCCAACACCGATGACTCTCTGTGCCGCATCGCTCGACCGATTCTCTCTGTCAAAAATGACTCGCTCGTACAACGTTCGGACCCCTGGTTCGTTCAGCCAGGACTCGGGGGTCTTAAATGTGAGGCCTTCTCCATCTTCACGGAACTTTCGTCCATTCAGAGTCAACATAGTTCTTAGGAAAGGTGCCAAATCGGGTAAGTCGACCGCCGGGAGATGAGGCGACACTTGTTGAAAATCGAACTTCGCGCAATTGCCAACCAGGTTCTTCACAGTCTCAATAACGTCTTGGCCTCCGAACCGCGCAGTTTTCTGATCGAACCAATCGGATAGCCGTTGGCGTGGGATGCTAGAGGCCTCAGCGAATACCTCAAGGAAAAGCGTCGGGGATGCCATGCCAAGCACCAGCTGCAGCAAATCCTCTGGCTCATCCATCACCTGGCTAAGCGCAATCTGAATATTGCTGATCTTAGCGTTCAGTTTTTCCCAAATGAGCGATTCGACCGTGTGGGGGTTGTGCAAACTGATCACCTCCACGCGGGCCTGTTGGCCATAACGATTCAACCTGCCCACCCGCTGGTGCAACCGCATCGGGTTCCAAGGGAGATCAACATGAATGAGGCAATGGCACCTTTCCTGCAGGTCGATGCCCTCACCTCCTGCTTCAGTTGAAACAAGAAATCTATACCCCCCTGAGTTGAACTTTGCCGAAGCCTCTTCCCGAGTCTGTCGGATCGTCACGGAAGCGCCAGACAGGTCGATCACATCCTCGGCAATGCCATCCCCATTGATGAAGCCAACGCACCCGGCACCGAACCTGCGAATCAGAGTGGTCATAATAAGTGACTGAGTTGCTTTGTACTCAGTAAACAATAGGACTTCCCTACCCGCGAATCGATCCTCGATAATGTCCAGAATCTTGCCAATCTTGGTCTCTTCCCGCACCGCCTCAGCCGCCAAGATCAATTCACGTAGGTATGACTCTTCATCTTGCATAAGCTGAACCGCGGCAGTCAACGCCAGGATCTGCTCCTCCAGTTTGCTGATTGCGTCGGTGTCCCCTGCTGTTTCCAGGTCTTGGTACCTGGCGATGAAACCGCTTTGGCGCATTTCGTTCAGCTTCGTCTGCAACTTTTCAAGATCGCTTCTGGTAGCGCTTATTCGAGACAGACGGCCTTTCAAGGCTCGACGAACGGCGGCCACCGAACTTGAAGCTAGCTTCTGCATAGTTATTAGGATGAGAATTACCATTCGTCGGTTGGCCGAATCTAGCGACGTTGCGTAGGCCTGGCCCTTTAGAATGAATTCGGTTAGCAAATCGTAGAAGTGGGCCTCTGCCGGAGAGTAGTCGTAGGTTTCAGAAGAAACTAGCGGCGGCTCGAATAGCCGGTTCCCTTTGAGATCGGTGACATTCTGTTTGTTATTGCGGATCATCACGTTGCGGAGACTTGGCAGTTGTTCTGTCATCGATTGGTGTACATCGAATATGTCGGGACGGAGAAGGCGTAATAGGGAGATAAAACCATAGTTCTTGCCGCGGTGCGGCGTCCCGGTAAAGAATAGTATCGATTTTACTCGTTTTCCATTTTCGAGTCGTTCCACCACCTCATATCCCAATGTGGGGCCCGATTGCTCATCAGCATTTAGATGATGTGCCTCGTCGACAATTAGCAGGTCCCATGGTTCGCTCTCAAACAGGCGATCGTGACGACCTCCACGATCCAATCGAATCGTTTCCAGGGATGCCACGACCTGGTTATGAGTGTTCCAAAAATCTCCTTTTTCCGTGTCCGATGCCGCCGCATATCTCGCCATTCTGATGTCAAACATCGTTCTAAGACGATATTGCCATTGCTCAACGAGGTAAGCTCGGCAGAGGATTAGCAATCGCTTCACCGTTCCCCTTGACAGTAGGGGCCATAGGATCAATCCTGCCTCTATCGTCTTTCCAAGACCTACGTCATCGGCGACAAGCCAACGCATAGGCCAATCTTCCAGAACTCGGCGGCAGACCCATAATTGATGAGGGAGCAGCGCGATTCTCGATCGCGAGAAAACCCCCCACGTATCATTCACCGATTGGATCGCCTCGGCTTGAATCCGAGTGATCACCTCTACTGGAGCGTGCCATTGATCGAGTTCCAGCGTTTGTAAAGGCGTAAAGACCCTATTAAGTGATGGTTTTTGGCATTCTTCAATGCCGTGTTGGAAACGAACAATGATCGTTAAGCCCGTATCCACCTCAACGCGGCCAATGCCGAACTTTGCACTTCGGACGTGATCTCCTCGCTGAAATGAAGTGTCAGTTGTCATCCCTCAGCACCTCTAACTCCCCAGATGTCGATAGGTTCATCGGGCAATATCTCATGGAGAAACTCGCTCTGCAGATCAGGATCATATGCTATTGCTCGCAACGGAAGATCAAATGAACCGTTGAAAATTGCCCGTTCTGGACCGAGATGTTCACAGAGGAAACTGTGAATGTGAATTGACTGCTCCGGCAACGGGCCGGTGTCCATTCCCGGGCAACCGAGCATTTCCAAAAGCCCCCTGACTTTGCGGGTTGGAACGTAGCAGTGACGATGTGCGAAAGGATTCCCAAGCATCCCAATACGGCTGAGTTCTCTCACAACAAATAGCGAGCCAATTCCGAGCGCCCGTGTCAGAGGGGGAGCATCGATGCCTCCCCCTTGTTGAAGCTTGGAAGTGCGGGAAGCGATTACCTGATCCAAGGTGAAAGGATTTCGCGTTCGCTCGATCTGCAAGAAAGACTCGATGTAGTCGTTCAACCATTTTGAGATCTGAAAGATGCCCACAAACTGTTTCATCCATTGATAGAACTGGGCATCGTCGACTTGTCTATTCAAGTATTCTTCCATGACCCAGATCCACTTCTCAGGATCCACGCGTGGTTCTGAGAAGACCTGGAGCCAGCCCCGGTCTTTGCAAAGACGCAAGAACTCACGATGCTGCTGAGGTTGCGCCCAGCCCATGGTATGCGTTGCCCCCAACAAGAAGAGGACCAACCAATTCTGTCGCAGTTCACAGTCGTCGGTGAGACAACTCGTGTCATCCGACAAAGATGGTGGTGTGCCCCCGGGATACAGGTTTCTCTCATATTCTCGGATGTAGCTATTTCCCCCAGCAACCCACCAATCGTAAATCCTTGGGAGGACATCTTTGGGGTCCAACAGGTCAGGCCAGAAATCAGGCTGTTCTACGTGGGCCAAATGCAGTAACCCAAGAAGTACTGACTGCTCGTTTGGAGAAAACAAACTGAGCAAAGGTGAGTCCGCGAGATCTTCCAACCATGTTCCCTGCAGCCGTTTTCGCAATTCGATGGCCACTAGACTTCCCCGGTCCCCTTCAAGCAAATACCGTAATAATCCTTTTCGCTTTGTGTCGCTCTCTGCCACTCGCCCCCACTCGGAAATTTCTACGACATGTGCCAATAATTGGCCTCTGCAGGCATCGAAAAACGCCAGTGCAACTCCTTTGTATGCTGGATCGAGAATACGCGATTCGGGGGCAAATAAGGTTCGTGCAACTTCGTCTCTATGCCGTGGTTCTTCGGTCAGATTCCAGTGGGCAACCAGAAGTTCTTTGGGGAGGTGAAAGCTTCCATCACGTGCGCGAAAACACATCTGTGCAAGAAATTCCTGCAGGCTCTCTTGTTCCCCCCTTTCCATCTCGTTGCCCTGCCTGAGTTTTGCCATAAGATCGCTAGTCACTACCGCCCCGAGAGACCGGGCTTGTGAAGGCTCAATGCGTTTGCTTTGACCAACCTCCCAGTTAACCACGGAACAAAGATCGACCGATTGACATTCCTTGAGCAAGTCTGGCCGTAGTCGCTGCATCGGTGCCCGAGTCCCTTTGTTGGAAACGATTGTGCCCGTCGGTGCCTTCAGGCGAAAGGTACTCCAACTGGATATGCTACGGAACACTGCTTCTGAATCGAGGATGCCGGTCGCGAAAAGCTTGACTTTGTCCGCTTTCGTTAGGACGGCGTAATCAGACCAAAGTCTACTTGGAAGTATTGCACGACTGGAAACGAATATCCCAACGCCCTGCGGTCCAGCATCACCCCAGAGCATAGATGCTGCCAAACGGACAGTGTCGTGCGGATTCCCCTCGCTTATCTTCTTGTTGAAGGAAATGGCCACGATTTCCCAAAGCGAATCCCAAAACCTGTATGGTGTTGTATCAGCAGCCAAGTTCAGAGCCTTCTTGAATGATTCCCAGTTTGCCGATGCATCAAACAGCTCACAAAAGCAGTTCCCGACAAAGAGACTTATTTCCCTGGCAATTGCTCTATTCTGATCCGATGTCTTCGCCAACTGCGCTCGACCAATATCGACGGCGAACATTCCATTGATCGCGAATCCAAGGTCGTGACACTCTGTGGTGGGAGCTGTGACCCATATGGTCGGAATCCGTGCAGAGAGCGGCCGAAAACCCCGGGGTCCCAAAGTCATCAACAACACATTGGTTTTGTGGCGGAGAACCAGGCACGTGGATTCATCATTTTCCTCTGGTTCGGTTGGTTGCAGCAATCCGACGTAGGCCCCTCTTACGTGTGGCACTGGACGTTCTGTCCAAGATACACTCGTAGGTGGATTATGATACGAGCAAAAGTCACACTGCTTGATCTGTCGAGAGAAAACGAGCAGTAATTGGCTTAACCTTCTGAATTCCTGCACGCCCTTCACTGCACTTTGACACGATTGCTCATTTAGAGGCAACTCAAAAATCGTGCCCCCTCTGCTGTCAAGTCCAAATTGCCTGAACCGATCGACAAGCCTAGTGAACTCCGCACCGACGAGCCGTCTTGGGAACACGCCCGCTATCACCTCGAATCCAAGCCGTCCGCTGATCACCTTGGGGTTGTCGGTAACCAACAATACGCTCTTGAAGCCCAATCCGAACTTGCCAGTCAATAAGTTGTCATCATCACCATGTATCCCTTTGTCCGATGAGGAAAGCACCAGCATCTTTTCAAGGTCTCGGTCGAAGCCGCGACTTCGGCCGCTAAAAGCCCCCATAGCATACTGGTTGATCGGGCGTCCCCAGTGCATAATCGCAACCTGATTCGGCTCCAGGACCATTACGAACCGACTGGCTTGAGTATCAAACTGGTCACCATCGCCAAGCATCTCGTAGAGCTCGGCTACCGCGTCATCAGCATTCTGGAACAGCTCAAACGGCACAGATTCCGGAGTGTATTGATAGTGATTTGACATCCTATCGCGTATAGCCTGAAGGATAACAACTTGCGATTCAGCATCGAAATCGAGAAGTTGTCTCAACTTCTCTCGCGCTTGATTCAACTCCTTGTCTGCAGTTCTGTCTCGCATTGGGCGGTTGAACTGCTGAGCCTGTTCCTCTTCGGCCTTCCGACGGCGTGCAGTGTCCCATTCGCCGAGGACGCGGCCAATGGCCTCATTTGAATGTACTCCTAGCTGTCTGAGATAGAAGAACGCATCGTTCAGCAACATGTTTTGCGCGATTTGGATATCTAGCTGCTCGCTGTTGAACAACTCCTGCCATACTTGTTCGAGGTTCGGCGCTTTCTGTAGATATGCTCGGTCAAGCACTATTCTCGATGATTGTTTGAGGAATTCTGAAAGCTGCTCCTCTGTATAGCGGTCTGGCTCAAGTTGTCTCAACGTCAAACACTTGACGCGGTAGCCCGTATACTTTAGCACATTCCTCCAGGGGGGATCCCCCAGCAGCAGGTGCTCGAATTGACCGCTTGTTCGTGCTTCAAACCGTTCACCAAGGAGATTTCGCACTGCGATGTTGCTAGCCTGATTGATTTCAACCAGAAAATACTGCTTCTCCATTACAGCGTGTACGTCTTCGCCAGCCCCGCCAATCATTCCCTCGAGAGGTTTCCACTCAAACAAATCTCGAGTTGCCTCCACGCTACGATTACCAAGATATTCGCTGGCCAGTGTCCTAACACTAGGGTGATCGCCAAGCAGGGAGAGGAATCCTCCAACGACCTCTCCGCTGACTGCTCCTCGCCAATGGGAGAAGTATTGACGCAGCCGTTTGCCCCCGGTCTCGACCTGATGACCCCAGTCGGGCTGTCCACCATAATTACTTGCAATCGGCCCTCGCTCTGTCGACTGGAGTTCGTCATTACGGATGTGAAAAGTCTTCACTACTTCCTCGACGATGTCGGCCTGCAACTTGTCCAGGAGATCATCTTCGTCAATTCCATCGGCCGCTAACGCTAACTGCCTTGTCGTCTTCCAACTACCACTTCTGCTGAGGAGTGAGACTTTGGACAGAATCGTCTCCAAGCTGCCGGAGCGCACCGCCGAAGCGAGATACCAGTTGTGTACTTCAAGGAAGGAAGATGCTTTTGAACGAATAGATGATCGATGCTTGTCGGAGAGATGCTTCAGAATGGCAGACGTCCGAGATACGGGAATATCTGCGAAGAGTTTGGGGACAAGATAGGTTTCGCAGTCATCTAAAGATATCGTCTGGTAAACTCCATTGATTATTCCCCAACTCGGCATAAGACTGGGACTGCCATCTCTGAATACCTCAAGGAAGACATTTAGGTCGAACTTCTCCTTGTCCAAGAAGCCAAGTCGATAACCTTCATTTTCGACCATAATTGTGCCCAGCATCGATAGCGCGTCCTCAGTACCGGGGAAAGCCAGACTGGCCAGATGTTGGAATGCTGGATGTTCCCTAAAGCCGGCGGGCAGCCTGAGCACGTCGCAAAAAGCTCCCCTGGTATGAGCAACCACGCGCGCGACCTCGTCTTCGATGCCGGGCAGGTATATTATGTTCTCAGGGGAAACCGTTTCGCCATTGTCCAGCAAGATCCAAGCTACTTGCTTCAGATCCTGAATAACTTCATCCCGCAAGGCCACGTTGGTGCTTGCGACCTCGAACAGAGCGTCCATAATCAGTTGCCAATGATCCGATGGGTGTTCTGTTCCGAGCGCTATCTTGATTACCGACTGTGCGTCAAGGATAGGCGTGATTCGTCCCTGAATGGCAGCCAGTCCCACATCATTGTTTCTGCGGATGACCGTGATTTCTGATAAGAGCGCTGAATTGAGACGGTAATTGGATTGCAAGAAGGTCTTTTCAGCGATTGATACGAGATTCCCGTCTAGATCTTCATGCACTTTGAGCCGCTGCAAAATGCCTACATCGGCAATCCCACGTAAGGCATCATCTCGCTCACTCGAAGTTAACGTGGCACAATCGATTTCTTCCACTTCGACGGCGCGAAGCAGCTCCACGACAGTATCGGAATCAATCTCCTGCAAGTCCAACTCTTGGCAAGCGAATCTGGACAGCCTGTCCGCTAAGCATGCCTTTACCACACGCCATTCTGCTTCACTCTTGCCCAAGGCGAGTGTGGCCAACTTTGACCAAACACTATGTTGGTGTCCCTCCCGCTCGATCAGCAATGGGCCATCAACTTGGATATGCTGCGATTGTCCGTGCAGCAAATAGCGCATCGCTTTTCTCAATTCATCGCCGATTGCCGATTGGCCATTTGGGCTTAGCCCTCCTAACAGAAGCGCTCGTTGCTCTGGTGGTGCCAGCAAATGACCTTGAAGTAGCACCTCGACACAAGCGTTGGGAGTGCAGGAAACAACTTGCTGTTCTCCGTACAGACCCCTCGCGATATCAAATCTGATAACGATCACGCGTGCATCGAGCAGTGCTTTCTGTAGGTCATCGGCAAGCCCCCTTTGTGCAGGCTGTAGTTGATAGATGAACAACGTCTTAGTCCGTTTGCAGCGCTCGAGGGCATCAAGCGACAAAGTTGTGGACTTGCTTGCTGAACAATCTATACCAGTGAACAGCTTCAGGTGCCCACATTGACGGAGCAGTTCTTCTTTCTGCTCTCCAACGGCACCTAATATCTGCAATGCGATGGCAACGCGTGCATTGGCCAGACCTTCGTTCCTGGCCCACTCGGAGTTCGGCTCTGCTAAGGCTGTTAGTATCCTGGCTGCGTCATCAACCGTGATTTGTTTTGGTTCCTCAGGTTGATTCTGACCAAAATCGCGTGGTACGAGGACGACGTTTAGCGGAATCTGAAGAAGCTGCTTTAGAGCATCTTCGTTTTGCGTGTCTACATCCGCAGCGAGAGCAAACACCTTGTTGGAGGGCAACAGGTTTAGGAATCGCTGAACAAAAGATCGATTCCCCCGGAGTTGCCTCAGATCGAGTGTGGCGAAGGCTCGCCGGGCGAGTGCTTGCAGGGTCTTCACTGTGGAGGCAGCAAGTACCCCGCCGGAACAGTTCTCCAAGAAACTGATCAAGTACTCAAGACGGACCCCCGTTTCAAACCCACCTGAGACAGAAATATTGAGCATTTGTAGCAATAGGTCCTCAGGCCAGTCGTCAAGCTTATCGCTTGTGCTTAGCCGAGGCGAGTCATTCATAACAATGCAGTGTATTTGGCAAATCTTCTCCAGAGCCGAGAAGACTTCAAAAGGTCGATTCGAGGCGTGTGCTGGGACACTTGGCAAGCCCAGAATAGGTAGACCTCGATCTTGTAGTGACCAACTCCTTCCGTGTGGAGCAAGCTTTAGAACCCAATTGCTTTCACTACAGATTGAATCCCGTTTCTGCTTGAATGTCTTGGATTTGCTGATGGCATCGGTCAAATTCGCCGCACTGTCACTCTCTAAAGGGGTCTCTCTGACAAAGGAATCGAGGGCTGGAAGTAGCAACCTGAGTGTTCCTTCATCATATAGAACTTGATTCCACCGTCGCTGAACAGAACGTTCATCCTTGGGTTCGTTCGAGTCGTCCGGTAAATCGAGATCGACCCGCGTTCGTCCTGAATCCAAAAAGAAATGGCCGTGCAAGGTGAGAAAGTACGAGGTTCTCCCGGCTATCGGTATAGCTTCTTCCGACTCTCCGATGGGAAGGAAAACTGCTCTGTTTATTGTCAAATCCGCCTGCCCCGAGATCCGGTGCGCTGAGAAAACCACGGCACAGTGCGGCTCGGCCTTTTCGGGAACGTCGACGGATCTGCCTGTCGTTTCGTCGATAGTGCTCCATCTGGGCCAGAAAGACGACCGGCTTAACTCGTTGAGAATTGGGTTGGCCTTCAAAGCCTCGAATCCGCCGAAAGACAACTTGCGCGCCGCTGTATTTCGAGTGGTTATAGTAACATAGCCGGCCATCGGTGAACGTCCAGAGGGCAGCCTAGTTTCATGTGTCCATCTTCGGCCTTGCCCCGCCAAATCAATACTCAGCATTTCTTGTAGCTCACGCCGGCTTCCTTGAGGCAGCCACAACCTTATTCCCCTCGTTGTCCTCAACAATGGCAACAGGTTCGCGAGTTGGCTTCCCAAGTCATTATTGATTCTCTGATTGCCGATAAAGATCGAAAGCGGCAGTTCTCTTTCATCACCTGGAAAATTACGTATTATCGGCTCGTAGCCGTGGCAGTGTGCTGCGCGCCGCAAGGGAATCCAAAGAACGAACCAGCGTGTATCGGGTAAAATACGTTTCAATAATCCTACTGCTAGCTTCTGATCGGATTCTGAAAACCCATCCCAATCGGAGTGAATCCGCGGATCGCTGTCCCCTGACCACGGGTTCAAGACATCACTGCGAGAGAAGTGGCTGACTGATTGACCTTCTTGAGACTCGTCAGAAGATAGGTAGAAGAATGCTTCGCAAAGGTGAAAAATACTCTTAAGGCCAAGGCCAAACTTCCCGATTGATGACTTCTCGGCGGCTCTGTTGCTCAAACCCATCTGACGTATGGCACGAGCATCTTTTTGTGAGAAGCGTCCGTTATTCACGACAAATAGAGCAGGTCCCCGAAGTAGAGGGTGTTCGGCGCTAGGTATACCGTCGGCCAAACCAAAGTCGATGACAGTAGCGCCAGCATCGTCGGCGTTTTGAACCAACTCCTTGATGATTGGGAAACCATCGTGGTAGCGATCACGAAGGTTGTCTCTTATGAGGTTGATGTCGGCCGACGGAGAATGCGCGAAGCCTTTGCTGCCGTCCATACTAGACCATCTCCCTGGAGTTAGTTCGCAAGCAGCTTTTTGTCGCTCGGGAAGCTGCACCGCGTGATTGCGATAGGCCCGGTCCGTCTGACGCTATAGTTGTTAGACCAGGCGAACCAGCAGCGATCTTGTGCCGAAGCGCCGCCGAAAACTCGCAAGCGGGCTCCGAACCGTGATAATTCGGTCAAATGACGCGGGCGGCTCGGCAAAAAAGCATTCAGGCCGCCGGCAATGCCAAAACTTTGCCAAACTTGGCGGATGCGTCACTTAGCACCTTAGCTGCGTTGCTGTTTGCACGTCGAGGTGCTCGCCGGCCTGCGAAATGCCGCCAGAACCTAGCCCTGATGTTGGTTTGAAATCGTTAACTCGTAAGCCGTCCAGCGGACGTCCGCCCCTTCGTGATGTTAGCCAATCCATTCACTCCTATCAACCATCTAACTGCCTGGCGGGTAGCAGCCGAGCACTTCTTGTTGCAGTTCCAGAAGGCCCCGGAGCTGCCTCCCCGGGGCCTCTTGTCAGACGAATGAACGCTCTGGCTACTTTGGCAAGGGCTTGCCAAGAACCGCCTCGAACAGCTCATCGTTCAGAGCATGGCCCTCGGCAACCATCTGACGGAACTTGATGAAGTCGATAGTGTCCTTGCCGGTGATCTTCTTGGTGTTGAAGGCACCGAAGCCCAGGAACGCCTCGCCCTGCATATTGGCCGCCAGCCAGTACAGGTGGTCGTTCTTGTTCTGGTCCCAGTAGCTCTTCTTCTTCTGGCGGATGTCGACGATAGACTTCATGAGACAGCCCTCGAAGAGGTTGGTGAACGTCCACAGTATCTTGTTCACCTCGGCGTCGAGGAGACTGAAGTCCACCTTGAGGCTCTTGGCCAGGTCGCGGGCGGCCTTGGCGTCGGGACCGGTGAGGTGCTCGCCGTAGACGATCTCGCCGTCGCGCAGCCACTCATTCGTGATGACCTGCGGGTTGCGGATAAAGTCATTGCCCTGCTTGAGGACACGGACCACTTTGCTCAGGTAGTTCTTGCGGTACATCTTGTAGGCGCTCCACATCTCACAGGAGATGCAGTTCCACATGGCGTCTTCGATGGTGAGAGCCCATGGAAGGAAGTCGGTGGAGCCGCCCACGGGCGCGGAGCCGTGCCTGGGGCCAGCCTGCCCGAAAATGGCCATGTCCGACGCGACGGCGATATCGCAGGCGCCGCCGATTTCCTGGCCACCGGCCACGCTCATACCGTTGATGCGGCGGATGACCGGCTTCTGGCACAGCAGGATCGCGTCGATC
>JACQUC010000121.1 GCA_016210495.1 Chloroflexota bacterium | reverse complement strand
GCCGGAGGGTGAGGTTGGGGTGGGGAAGGGCGACGGCTCGCCCACTTCCAACGTTGCACCGAAAATGCGCATCACACGTCTGTGAGGGTCACGGTGAGGGTGGAACTCATCAAAGAGATCGCAGTTGGAGCAAAGTCCTCGCCAGTGAGCGAGGAACGCCCTGTCAGCAGCCGCCGCGCCCCGTCACGCAAGCTCGACCCTGAGCGTGACCTGGTAGTCCCGCAGGGACGGCCTGAGGTTGGACGTCGTGGGCTGCGGCAGCAGGTCCCCGGCCGTGACGACGTAGCGCGAGAAACGCGCCATTCCCGACCCACCGGCGCCGATCCTCAGGTCGAAGGCACCGCGCTGCCCTCCTGACCGGCTCCAGGTGAAGTGGAGGACCGCGCCCCCCGCCCGTGGGCACGCAACGTCCGTTGGGCACCGCGAGTCGCTGGTCATGAACGCGAACGTCAGGACCATGCCCTGCGCCGCCAGGTCCACGGTCTCCCCGCCACGGAGGGGAAAGGCGGTGTCCAGCGCGACGGAGCGGACCAGCGGGACAGTGGCGGTGGGAGAGAGCGTGGCGCTGCCGGCCGCGTTGCAGCCGAGCAGCAGGAGCGCCGATGCCGCGACGCCCACCAGGGCTGCGTGTAGCTTGAGGGGCATGGGCAACCGCCTCGACGCCGGGTCGGCTGGCGTCCCATCAAGACGGGCGCGGAGATCCGGGCGTTCTGACGCATTGAAGGGCGGATGCAAGAGGCCAGTCCACGGCACCTAGCCTAGCTATTCAGGGCCGCATTGCTCCTGGAGCAGCCGGACAACCTTGGTTACACGTTGGTAGTAATCATGTACCACGGAGTACGAGATGCCGGTATCGCGCCCATGTGCAATCTGGTTGCGGTTGTTGACTATACTATCTACGGCGTCCTTGAGATCGCCCTCTGTGATGTCTTTTAGCTGATCACGCCACTGTTCGTCAAAGGCACCCGCTGTTTGCAGTATCCGTTCCATGTTCGCGTTCTGCACTCCGTCCAACCTCTGCAGAACGAACCTCGCGACGCGTAGTGACGAGGTTCTCTCCGCGTATCCACCGTACACTTCTCGTACGGCTGTTTCCAAGTAGCCAGACACCAATATGCAGAGATACCGCGCCCAATGCGCCTGAAGCTCGGGGTCTGCATCCAACTCACCAACACGTTTGAAGAGCGAGTTGAGCCGTTGCTCTAGGCGCACAATTTCAACCTGACTCATTGGACGTTCTCGAACGCAGCTGTCGCCATGCTCACCCGGGTCGCTACGCTCTCCTCGCTCGAGGTGCCCGTCTCAGTGGCGTTAATGAAAGCAGCGTTTTTCGTCAAGGTTTCGTATCTGGACCGAAGATCCTCACAGTCGCTGATGCCTCCTTTCTCCAGTCGTCGGGCCATGCCCACCATGACGGCGTCGAATACAGCGGCATTGAGTGCACGCTTCGGTTTGAACGACTGTTTCCCAACGCAAGCGAATATCGTTTCGATGGTCAGCGTGAACACGTGGGTCATCGTCTTGGGGTCTTGAACGCCGCAATGGCGGTTCCTGCTCATGTACTTGTTGAGGAAGTCTTTCATTGGCTTCTCGTATGCCGTCGCCTGGAAATACAGGGCGAAGAAACGAAGGATTAGCTCCTGATCGCGCATGCTACGGCTTACTGAGCCAGTGATCGACCGCCAAGCGGCGGTTCGGTTCAAATGTTGCAGGAGTTCGTTGAATTCCCCGTGGTATATGCACGCTCTGATCTCCTGTGGCCTGAGCGGAGTCCCCCCGGTGTTTAACCGCTCGAAGATGAAATAGACGCTGCTATTGTCATCGGTAGGCTCGTCTTGTTTCACGATGGTGGCATGTAGAATCGAGTCGTCGAAGCGCCTCTTGTCTTCCAAGGACAGGCCTTTGTACGTCGTACCGTCGAATCGGCTCATGTAGCCGAGGTTGGAGCCCAGGTCAAGAGCGAAGATTCTGTCTTCTTTGCTGGAGACATCTCTCCTTGGGAAATGGCCTTCGCAGAATGCCTGTAGTGTTCGCAGACGTTGCTGCCCGTCGATGACCAGGAGCTTCTGCGAATCGTGCTCGCGCGATAGGAAAATGCCGGGTACGGGCAGGCCGAGCAGAAGTGACTCAATGAAGCGCGATGCCTGACGTTGTGTCCAAACATAGGCACGCTGGAACTGCGGAATGAAGATACTGCCCTCATTCAGTCTCTTCACGAGCCCATCCACAGTGAAATCCGCGCCGTAGCTTGTTATCGAGTACTTGAAGGGGATACTCTCGTCTGGTTCTTCGGTGATGTTGTCTTCGATCTCGACCTCATCAGATTCTGCGACGGTTGAGTTCATTTGTTGGGTCATGGTTGCTCCCTGAGGACGGCTTGTAGGGGTGTGGAGAAGGACCCCGCGGCACTCCGGGAATCCGGCAAAAGATTACGACTGAACCGCATGAAGCGCAATACTCAATCGAGCCGGGGACCGGAACGCGAGGCTCACCCGCCGCGTCCGCCCTCCACAGCCCGCCGCAGTCGCGCGATAGCGTCCGTGATGGACTCGCGCGGGTTGAAGACGGCCGATCCCGCCACCAGCACGCGCGCACCTGCCGCCACCGCCGACGGCGCCGTCTTCTCGCTCATCCCGCCGTCGATCTCCAGCTCCGCCTTGGAGCCAAGCCCATCCAGCATAGCGCGCAGGCGGCGCACCTTGTCCAGCATCGTGGGGATGAAGGATTGGCCGGAGAAGCCGGGGTTAACCGAGAGCACATTGACCATGTCGACGAACGGCAGCAGCTCCTCCACCAGCGCCACGGGCGAGCCCGGGTTCAGCCCAACCGACGCCTTCGCGCCCGCCGCCCTGATGGCCTCCAGCAGCCGGTGCGAGTGCGTGCACGCCTCCACGTG
>JACQUC010000120.1 GCA_016210495.1 Chloroflexota bacterium | reverse complement strand
GCCGGGGGCGCAGTGCCAGATCGAACAGCGTAGGGGCGAGGTCTCCTCGCCCCGGCCGGGGGCGCAGTGCCAGATCGAACAGCGTAGGGGCGAGGTCTCCTCGCCCCGGCCGGGAACTACGTAGCAAGCCATGGAGAAAGCAAGTAGCAACGAAAGGACAGGTGCAAATGGCAGACAAGATCGATCCCAAGAAGACCGCTTTGGTCGTACAGTGCATGCAGCGTGATTTCGTGGAGGTCAAGGCCACGGCGGTCAATCTGGTGCCGTCGATGCTGGAGCGAAAGGGCACTATTCCCAAGGTTCAGAAACTGGTCGCCGCAGCGCGACGGGTGGGCATGCCCATTATCTTCATCGGCCACTTGAAGCGGCCGGACGGGAAAGACCTCCTCTCGACCCTGGAAAGCGACGTCAAGCTTCATATCCAGTTCCTTTACGAAGGAACACCCGGCGCCGACTTCATCGCGGGTCTCCAGCCCACCCCGGCGGATCACGTGGTGTACAAGCGCAGATTCTCGGCCTTCTACGGCACTGATCTGGACATAAGGCTGAAGGCCCTCGGCGTCGACACGCTTATCTTCACGGGATTGCTGACCAACGTCTCCATCGCGAATACCATCGCCGCCGCGCACGATCGTGACCTGGACCTCTACGTGGTCAGCGATTGCGTCGCCTGCGGCTTCCCGGAGCACGACGAATTCTTCTTGACCAGGACCTTCCCTGCGGTGGCCCGCGTGAGGACCGCGGAGGAAATGCTGGCGGTGATGGCCGGGACGTAGTATGGCGGACAGGGGAACAGTAGACGGGGCAGACAGTCACGCGACAGCGCCCAAAGCGGTCGGGGTGAGCCAGGAGAGGGCGACGCAAGCCGCAGAAAGGACGCTCAGCCCGGTAGAGGTCCTATTGGGGGATCGTCCTGCAGGCGTCGGCCGCTGGATGGTTTACGTCATCGCCACCCTGCTCGTAAGTCTCAGCCTGTTCCACCTGTATACGGGTGGGTTCAGCTCCATCGATCCGCACGAGCAGCGGGTCCTGGTGCTCGGCGTGTTGTTGGTGGGCACCTTCTTGCTCCACCCGGTCGGCCGCAAGCGCTGGAGCGATCCATTGCCGCGGCTTTTTGCGGTCGACGCGATACTTATTGGCGGCATGGTTCTGGCGACTCTTTATGGGCTACTGGCTACCAGGACGGCGAAGGGCGCTGAGCTTACCCCCCTGGACATCATCTTCGGGACCTTTTCGATCATTGCCGTGTTGGAGGGATGCCGGCGGACAGTGGGGTGGGAGACCGTGGCCATCGTCCCCATACTGATCGTGGTCAACCTCCTGGGGCCGTGGCTGCCCGGCAATCTTTACGCCCCATCCATCTCCTATCAAAGGCAACTCGGGGCCATCTACGTGGGCACCGATGGGCTTTTCGGCTCCATAATGGGCATAATGACCGACTACCTGGTGCTCTTTTTCCTGTTCGGCGGAATCCTGAAGGCGAGCGGGGCCACGGACCGATTCGAGGCGCTGGCATTTGCCATCGCCGGGCGGTTCAGCGGAGGACCCGCCAAAGCGGCGGTGTTTGCCAGCGGCCTGTTTGGCATGATTAGCGGGTCGCCCAACAGCGACGTGGCGGTGACCGGCAGCTTCACCATACCGATGATGAAGAAGCTGGGCTACCGGCCCGAGTGGGCCGCGGCCATCGAAGCGGTGGCCTCGCAGGGGGGTGGATTGACACCCCCGATTATGGCGGCCAGCATCTTCTTGATGGTGAATTTCACGGGTTTGTCTTACGCGACGATCGCCGCCGCGGCGGCGGTTCCGGCGCTGTTGTACTACACCGGTCTGTTCATTCAAGTCCACTTGGAGGCCAAGAAGCTCGGCTTGAGGGGCATCCCAAAAGAAGAAACGCCCAAGCTGATCCCCGCCGTCGTGGGCATCTGGCCGGTGCTGGCGGCCATCGCCATACTCCTGTTCTTGCTCTTCCAAGGATACGGGATACCCTTCGTCATCTTCAACACTGTGCTGGCGCTGTTTCTGATCTCGCTGCTCAATCCGGGAGTCCGCCGGGATCCGGCGCGGTACGTGCTGGCCTTCCAAGAAGGCGGCAGGACGGCCATTGCCATCGGATCGGTTATGGCCACCACCGGCGTCATCCTGGCGACTGCCAATATGTCCGGGCTCCCGGATTGGTTTGCGATGAGCCTGGCGCAGATGACGGGGAATTCGGCCCTGATGGGCCTGATCCTGGTCGCCGTGATTGCCTCTATCCTGGGAACAGCCCTGCCGGCCATTCTATGCTACGTGGTGGTGTACGTGACGATGATTCCCGCGCTGATTCGCCTGGGCATCCCCGAGTTACCGGCCCACCTCTTTGCCTACTACTGGTCGTATCTGGCCAGCCTGACTCCCCCGTCGGCGCCCACGGCCTTCACCGCCGCAGGTCTGGCGAGGGCCCATCCGATGAAGACCGCCTTCCTGTGCATGCAACTGGCGCTGGCCGGCTACATCGTTCCCTTTGCCTTCGCCCTGTCGCCGGCGCTCCTCCTGCAAGGAAATCCGTTGGACGCGGCGAAGCCGTTCGCGATGACCGTCATCGCGGTTCTTGCCATGGCCGCCGGTCTGGTTGGATACAAGACCAACATAGTGCAGCGCATATGCCTGGTGCCAGGAGGCGCGCTCCTGCTGATTCCAGACCTGGGCCTGAATCTCACGGGCATGGGCCTACTCGGATTCACGCTGGCTCTCTACTCGAGAAGGATGTGGAGCGCCGTCATCGCGAATAGAGGAGGGGCGTAATGGGAAGGCTTATGTACGGCTGGTTGGTGCTCGCGGGCCTGGCGGCGGTGACGTTCGCGATGGGCAGAATTGACTTTCAGATCCGCCACCAGGAGCTGTTCATCATCGCCACTTTCATCTTGTCCTTTCTAGTGGTTTTGCTTTTCTCGTTGATATACAGGGGAACGGCTAGGCCCGAGTGAGGTCTCGAATGAGGACCCTTATCGTAGGTTGCTCGAGTGATATTGGTGTGGCTATCGCGCGCCGGTTGAGGCAGCAGGGGCACAGCTTGTTCGGCTTCGGGCGAAACAAGCCGGCTGAACAGGATCTGGTGCCGAGCTTCTACACGCTCGATCTGCGAGTCGCAGATGAGGTGGAATCGGCATGCGAGCGCTTGCGGAGCGAGGTGCCCAGCCTGTGGGCCATCGTCTACAACGCTGGCGTGTACCCCCTCGTGGACCTGGACAGGTACACCCTTCAGCTATGGGACGAGGTGAACAACGTCAACGTGAAGGCCGCTTTCATCATTTGCTCGCACCTGCATTCGCTCCTCGAGGACGGCGGAAGAATCGTGACGATCGCGTCGGCTTCCGCCCACGTCGGCAGCACGGACGTGGCCTACGCCACCTCCAAAGCGGCGCTGGTGGGATTGACAAAAAGCCTGGCGCTGAACCTTGCCGGCCGGGGTATTCGCGTCAACGCCGTTTGCCCGGGGCCGATCGAGACCGCTCTCTCGCACCGAACGCCACCGGAGAGAAAGCAGGAGTTCAAGAAGCGCATCCCGCTCGATCGCTACGGCCAGCCGGATGAGGTAGCCGCCGCCGTAGAGTTTCTCCTTGCTCCGGAAAACGGCTTTATGACGGGGGCGACTATCGATATCAATGGCGGGCTGCACATGAGGTAGCCTTTAGCCCTTCAGAAGCTCGTACACCCGCATGATCCCCTCGCGCTGCATAGGCGTCGGGCGCCCGTCGGGGCCGGGCCGGTTGCCTCCCGCCGCGTAGCGCTTGAGGAACTCGAACCGCTCGGCGGTCTCCTCTCTTGTCAGGCCACGCGCGATGGCGTCACGCACCTCGGCCATGTAGCCCTCGAGCTCTCCCCTGAACTCGGCGACGTAGCTCTTGTCGCAGGCAGGACCGTGGCCCGGCACGATCACTTCGACGTCCAGGGCCTCGATCAAGTCGAGGGAGTTGAACCATTCCCGGGGCAGGGCGTCCCGAAAGGCGGGACCATATCGGCAAACGACGTTGTCACCCGTGAAGAGAACCCTCTCCTGGGGGAAGTGTACCGCAAGTCCTCCGGGGGTATGGCCGGGGGTCGCAACGAGATGAAGAGCCACCCCGCCAAGATAGAGCCACATCTCCCGGGAGAAGGTGATGGTTGGGAGCCTCGGCCGGTACGAAGCAAGAATCGGGCGGCATTCGGGCCATAGCTCCTCGACGCGCCGGCGCGCCCTCTCTGCCTCCCCTGGCTGCTCCAGGGCCTGTCTCGACCACTGCGTCGCCACGACCGTACCGGGGAAGAGGCAGTCGCAGGTGGCGTGGTCCATATGGTGCTCGGTATTGATGAGGTAGATGACCTGTCCCTGCCGGTCCAACTCCGCACGCCATTTCACGGCATCAAGCGGCGAGAAGGGCGCGTCGATCATCACCAGTCCTTCCGCGGTGACGATGGCCCCGACGTTGGCCCCCTGAAAGTCCGTCTCGACGAAGATGCTATCGCTGATTTGAAGCATATCCAGCTACTTCTTAACGTAGTACCTTACTTCGAAGCCGATGCTTTCGCCCTCGGTTCGGTACGGCCCGTGCGTCATGCCCGGCGGCCGGCAGGCGTAATAGCCAGCGTGGTAGGTCTCGTTCTTCACCAGATCGGTGATGCTGCCCTTGATGAGAAAGATCTCCTCCCAGAAGTCGTCGTGAACCAGGGTTTTCGTGCCCTCGCTCGGCCCTACCACCCGGAAGAGCCGCGTGTAGTTTCCGGTCTCCGGGTCGCTGGACAGGATCTTCTCGTAGGCGCCCGGTTTGTCACCCGTGGGCACCCAGGGGATACTCTCAGGATCGAAGAACTCGAGTTCGGGTTTCGGCATTTTCTCCCTCTCCTGCACAGTTCTGTGACGTTCTTGATACACGTCCATCGTGTAGAGACGACCCGGCGGGTCGTCTCTACCGGACTAGCCAGGCCGCTACCCCTGGCCCAGCAGCGATTCCAGTTGCATTTTGCGAGTGCCCCTCTTCCGAGCGATGATCAGCATGGCCCTCGGGACATCCGCCATCAGACACTCAGACTGCTTGGCCGCGTCGAGGTAGAACTTCTCGATCTTGCCCTCGATCTCCTTGGCCCTGTCCAGAGCGACGGCGTGGCTTGCGCCCTCTTCCAGCCCGGTTTCAAACTCGTAGGCGTCGGACTCCATCGAAAACGCGAAGCAGCCTTCGAGGGCGTCAGAGATCACGCTGTAGTAGGCCCTTTGTAGCTGCTGCACGAACTTCCCGTTTTCCTTGGCGAATGCGAGGAAGACGTCCTTTCCCTGAGGGTATCTCTCAGATAGCCCTTCGTAGAACCTGGCCGAGTCCTGCTCGAGCTTCCGCGCGAAGCTGATGGTCATCGAAGCCGTAGCTAGTTCCATCTACCGTTACCCTCTTCCCTACAGCCATCTCTCGATGACAACTTTGCTCTCGGTAAAGAAACGAACGGCCTCCTGGCCCTGGGTGTGCAGGACGCCAAAGAAGGAATCCTTCATTCCACTGAAGGGGAAGAAGGCCATCGGCGCCACGATGCCGACGTTGATGCCGACGTTGCCGCTGACCACGCTGTACCTGAACTGCCGGGCGTGCTTGCCGCTGGTGGTGAAGATCGCGTGCCCGTTGCCGAAGGGGGCCGCGTTGATCATCTCGATGGCCTCGTTCAGGTTCCTGGCTCGTAGCACGCTCATCACCGGCCCGAAGATCTCTTCCTGCGCCACGCGCATGCTCGGCGTGACGTCTCCGAGGATAGTCGGGCCGAGGAAGCAGGTGTCGGGGTAATCGCCGCGTATCTTGGCCTTCCTCCCGTCGAGAAGAAGCCTGGCCCCCTCGGCGATGCCGCTCTCGATGTACCCCAGGATGCGCTCCTTCTTCTGCGGATCACGCACCGGGCCCATCTGGACCGATTCGTCCAGCCCGTAGCCGACGACGATCCTCTGCGCCGCCACGACGGTTTTCTCCAAAAAGCGGTTGTAGAACGCGTCGTCTTCCCCGACGATGAGCAGGTTCGCGCCCGACAGGCACCGCTGGCCGGCATTGCCGAAGAACGAGGTCATCAGCGAGGCGACGGTGCCGTCTACGCTGCAGTCGGGCATCACAGCCATGAAGTTCTTGGCCCCTGCCTGGGCGACGACCCTCTTGCCCGTTTTGCCACACCCCTCGTAGATGATTCTTGCCGTGGGGGTAGACCCCACGAAGGTTATGCCGGCGATGCCAGGGTGCTCCAGCATGCCTGACACGACCGCCCTTCCGCCGTTGACCACGTTCCACACCCCTGGAGGGAAGCCCGCTTCGTCCGCCAGCTCGGCCAGCCTCATCTGGCTGAGGGGAACCTCGCTGGACGGTTTGATGACGACGCAGTTTCCGGTAGCAATGGCGTAGGGTGCCGACCAGAGCGGAATCATAAAGGGGAAATTGAAGGGGCCGATTACCCCGAAGACTCCGAGGGGCGTTCTGATAATGTACTCGTCGATGCCCGCCGCGATGTCTTCCAGGTAGGTTCCTTGCTGAAGGGTGGGAATTCCGCAGGCCACCTCGACGTTTTCGATGCCACGCCTGGTCTCACCCCGCGACTCGTCGATGCACTTCCCGTGCTCCTGGGTCTGGATTCTGCTAAGTTCCTCGAAGTTCTCTTCCAGCAGCTCCTTGAACCGGAAGAGATATCTCGACCTGGCCGCGGGTGGCGTTGTCCGCCAATCCCAATAGGCTTCGTGAGCGGCCTGTACGGCCGCATCGAGCTCGGCCCTGGTCGAAATCGGGACCTTGGCCAAGACCTTGCCGGTAGCGGGATTTACGACGTCGCAAATCTCGCCCTTGGATTCAACCCATTCACCATTGATGTAGTTCCTGACAAGTCTGACACCTTGGATCGGCTCTTCGAGAAGCGCCATTGTACTTTCCTCCGTATTCCAGGTTTTGGGGGTTCTACCGAAACCAGCTCAGCGGCTCCACGGTGTAATCACAAACGAGGGCTCTGCCGAGACGCTCGTCGACCAGCTCGGCCTTAAAGCGCGAGCAGAAGATCATGTCGCCGCCGATGATCGGAAACGTGCCCCCGAAAATGGCCATGCCCTCCATATCACCCACGATGTGCGGCCGCGACGCCTCGATCATCTCATCCGGCAATAGCATCCCGGACAGCCGACCCTCCTGGTATAGCTGAAGCTGCCCGTCCTGCTCGACCCATCCCCGCAGCACGAGGTCGTCCCAGTGGCCCTTTACGTCTTCGTGCCTCCAGACCTCGCGCGCCATCACGTTCGGGCAAAGCTGCTTGGCCACCGTGATGCTGTACTTCTGGTGCTCGCGGTCGGTGTGGTCGCTGCCCACGCCCACCCACATCGAGCCTTTGCCCAGCAGCAGCACGAACTCCGCCTCGCCGGAGGACTTCTCGGAAATGGTCTCGATCCGGTTGGCCGTGGTCAGCCGGTCGGCCATTTTGGGCGTGAAGACGGGGCCGACGTGTGGTCCGATGGGGATGCCCTGTTTCCTCAATTCCTCGGCGTGCTTCATAATCGCACTCTGATCACGGGGTGTCCGCCCCAGGTTAAGCAGTTTGCGCACCTCGAAGGCGAGCTCCTTGCTCTCAGCGCCCTCGACAATAAGCTGCAGCATAGTCGTCCTCCCCTTATCCTTTCATACCGACAGGACTCTGTCCTGAAGCGCTGTAAATTGCTCTCGCACCTTGTAGACCTCAGCGATGTCTATCTCACCCTTGACAATGCACCCTGCAAGGCCGGCGCTGGCGATCGGCGTCCCGAACGGGTCGACGATGCCGCTGTGGCCCAGTAACTGCTTACCGCGATTGAAGCCGGCGCAGTTGCAGGACACAAGGTAGCACTGGTTCTCGCCGGCCCGCACGTGCCCCATCTCCACCCAGTTCTCGACCCGTACGAGCGGCCACGCGGCCACGACGAGAAAGACCTCTACCCCGTGGTTGACGGCCAGCTTTCGAAACAGCTCGGGGAAGCGCAGGTCGTAACAGATGCCGAAGCCAAAGACCCCGATATCGGTCTTGATGGCGACGGGCTCCTTACCGGCCTTCAGCAGATCGGCTTCGAGAACCCCAGGTGCGTGCACTACGTGAATCTTTCGATAGGTGGCTATGACTTCGCCTTTGCGATCCAGCATGACCGCCGTGTTGTAGAGGTCTCCGCCCGACATTTCCACGACACTGCCGGCCAAGATGTAGGCATTGATCTCCCTGGCCTTCCTGGCTATCCGCGATACCGTCTCACCCTCGAGGGTCTCGGCGGAATCGCGATACTTGTCGAAGCAATACCAGCCGAGATTCCACACCTCGGGCAGCAGCACCAGGTCGGCGCCGGCAACGGTGTCGATCAGCCGCTCAACCTGCGCTATTCTGTCTGCCTTGGATAGATCGTCCGCTAGCGCGGTCTGTATGGAAGCCACCTTGATCACAGCAAAACTCCCTTCCCTATCAGGCCATTTTCTCGAGATAGTTCCTGACGCCGTCGAAGACGTCGCCGCTAAAGCTCTTGACCTTCCACAAGAATACGGCTCGTTTGAGAGCGCTCATTTCTTCCGCCGCCGCCGTGCAGGCGACCTCGGTTTTATCTTCGCCGACACGTGATAGCCTGATCGACGTCTGCGTGCTCAGCCTAATGATTCCTCCCTTGCTCTTGACGTGAAGTGTGGCGGCCAGGTTCTCCAAGGGGGTGGCATCCGTTATCTCCACCCTGAGATCCATCGGTATCTTAATCGGCCCCATTTTCACCGGCACCTGGGCCGTAATGTTGTGCTCATCTACCACGCTCATTCGCTGGAGATCGAGGGTGCTGAAGAGAGCTCTGTCTATGAGATCCCAGATTCTCTCGCGCGACGCGTCGATCACGAACTTCCTTTGGGTAATCAGCATGACGACTCCTCTGTCGACTAGTCCACAATGGCCGAGTTATTACTGGCATTGCGGCCCGCTATCTGGCCAAAGACGAGGCACTCCGCCATATTCGTCGCGGTCTGGTAGCGGAAGCCCCAGATCGAGCCAATCTCGCCCGCCGAGTACAGCCTGGGAATCGGCTTGCCGTCAGGGTCCAACACCCTCGCCTCCTTGTCCCGGCGCGGTCCGCCCTGGGTATTCAGGATCGTAGGCCAAAGCTTGATGGCATAGAAGGGCGGGTGGATCTCCTTCAAATTCTCTTTGGCCCGGCCGAAGTCAGGATCTTTGAGAGCGCCGCAATACGAATTGTAGGTGTTAACGGTGTTGGCCAGGGCCGATTCAGCCACCGCTATCTGTTTGGCCAGCTCGGATAGGTTCCTGGATCGAGTGATCCACCCTTTGTCGACCTCGGCTTTGTTGTCCAGGCTCCACCGGTACAGGTTCTTGTTGTAGCCCGCCGTGCCGTAGGCGAGACGCCCGGCTCGCATAACCGCTTCGTCCATTACTGCATAGAAAGGTATGCGCGGATAGCGGAACTCCCGGTCGTCGAAATTCGACAGAACACTTGCGTACTCGTAGGGATCGGCGTAGGTCTCGTTCAGGAATCGCCTGCCCAGTTGGTCGACGTAGAGAAAGCCCACGTCTGAAAAGAAGATGTAGAAGGCGGCCTCAAAGCCGGGGGCCTGGAAGCCGATATTCGTGGCCGAGCGGTTGAGGTGCCACATCCCAGCCCCGACCTTCTGCGCCATTCTGATTCCATCGCCGGTGTTCCCGGGATTGCCGACGAACTTAATATGCTTGACTCCCAGGCAGTCGAACTTCATGGCCTCGTCGTTCTCGAAGCCTCCACAGCAAAGAATCACACCCTTCCTGGCCTTGATGGCCAGGGTCTTACCCTCCGATTCGGCGATGACACCCTCGACCTCGCCTTGCTGGCTCTTGATGAGATCTCTGGCCGGCATGCCGGTCAGGACCTTGATTGCCCGGCGCTCGACGTTGGACGATATCAACCTCCACATACGGTCGCACGGGCACTCCTCTGGCCCCTTCAGGTTGTACCTGCGCACCGTCTCGGATCCACGCAGACCCGGAAAGGAAACGTCGCCCTTGCTCTTGGTGGCGGGGTAAAGCACCTTCAAGGCTACGAAGGGCTGAAGCTCACCCCCCAGCTTGGCAATCCAGTCCTTGAGCTTGAGGTTGCCTTCCACGAACGTCTGGATGGTCTCTCGATCCGTGCTCCCGAAGGTAATCTTATCCAGATAGTCAGCAAACTCCATGCTCGAGGCGATGGCGATGTTTCCGCCAAACACCCGCGAATTGCCCCCGCCCTCGCGCATCTTCTCCAGCAGAATGACGCTGGCGCCGTTATCGTGAGCCGTGATTGCCGAAGCGGCGCCCGCTGCGCCGTATCCTATCACCACGACGTCGGCTTGCACATCGTATGTTCGGTTTGACATTGTCAGTTACGCTCTCTTTCCTTGCCGATCGGTCTGATCCGTCGCGATCGGACGGACTATATGGCTGCCAGCTCCTCGGTCAGCACGTCCGGGAAAAACATGTGGCCGGCTTTGTGCGAAATGAAGATTGGCAGCTTGGCGTCTTCGGCCACCGACTGTGGGGTCACGCCACAACCCCAGAACAGCGCGATCTCGTTGGGCGCCGGAGGGGCAACGCGGGCGCTGGGATCCAGCTTCGAGTACGTCTGTTGCAGATCCACGCCGATCACAGATGGGTCCCCAATATGGATGGGCGCGCCGTGCAAGCCAGGATAGCGTGAGGAGATCTGGACCGCGCGGACGGCCTCTTGCGTGCTCGGAAATAGGCGGCAGGTGACAAGCATCTGGCCTCTGAACGGGCCGGACGGGCCGCATTCGATGTTCGTCTTGTGCACACCCGTCGTGCGAAAGCGGAGGTTCGCCCCCTCGAAAAGGGGGTGCAACGCCCCGGTGGCGCCAAGGATGAAGGCGACGAAATCGTCTCGCCAGTACTTGACGATATCGGTGG
Source organism: Chloroflexota bacterium (assembly GCA_016210495.1). Next base: position 42,191 of record JACQUC010000120.1, on the reverse strand, counting down.
GCTCATCCCCGAGCTCCCCGTGCTGGAAAACACGGTACTTCGGCAGATCGGTGCGCAAGTCCGCATCGGGCGCTATTTTCAAAGGACGCGGATCGCCCGGCTGGGTCACGTCGAGCAGCGGGCACGAGTGGGGGTTGTTAACGCAGAAAAGCAGGAAGTCGAACGCATACTCCTTCGGCACCACCGCCAGGTTGGCCATGACATAGCCCTCGCACACGTTGAGCGTGGTCCCGGTGAAAAGGCCCTCTCTAACGATCTGGCGGAACTCGCGCGGCTTCATCGCCGCGAGCCGGTGTTTGGTGTACGATGTTTCGTTCAATATTCCTTACCCCCTGTGATGCGCACGGCGCTCATACAGCCGCGGCATTGCGCCCGAGGTAGGGACGTTGCATGCAACGTCCCTACCTGAGGTACGACGAACCCAGCTTATCCGGCCTCGGCGATGAGCCTCCGCTTCAGGCCTCTTAGCTCCTCGCTCCGCGCTTCGAGATCATCGGGCGGAAGCTCTCGGCAGTCGTAGCCCAACTCCTTCATCGCGCTATAGACCTTGTCGGTGAAGACGATGGTGCCGTCGTCTTTGATCTCTTCCACGCCGTCGAACTTGTTGGACTCCTCGTTGATCTTGATGGCCTGCTCGCGGGTCAGCTCCCGGGGCAGCGCCAGCTCGGCACCTTTCGCGCCCAGGCGCACCGGATAGCCACCCGGCAGCCCCATTGGCCCGGGAACGTGGACGTACTCTCTGGTATCTCTCACGATGGCCATAATATTCCTTACGTACAGGGCTGAAAACAGCGGGAAGGGAGCCATCACATACTTCTGCTCGACCTTCCAGCGGAAATTGGTCATGCAGTTGTCGACGAGCTGCATCACGTCATATTTGCCGGTGATGTCCCTGTCCCCCAGGAGAAGCTTCAGGAAGAATGGCACTCCGGCTTGCGCCCCGTGAATCCCCAGAGCGTGCGAGCCCACCATACAGACCGTGAGGTCCCGAATGGGCACCCCTTCCTCATCGCTCACGTACTTGGTGATGTTGGCTGCCAACCGGGCCATGTTGCCCGCGCCACACGTCGGTCCGTAACCGAATCGCTTCCACAAAGCGGGGTTCACGATGTCGGAGATGGACGAGTTTATGAAATGCGTCTCGATGCCCGAGTTCATGACCGCGCGGGTAAACCTGGTGGGCAACAGGAGGTTCCAGGGCAGCCAGCCGGCGATTCCCGCCGTGTTGATGTTGTCGCGGACGCGCTGTGGCAGAGGGGCCGCCTTCAGTTCGCGGCGGGATTCGACGGCCACGGAAAGCAGAATGACGTCGGGCTTGACCTCCCGGAGCAGCCTGGCCGTGCCGTCTACGTCGTTGATGTCGCACCGATGAAACTCGTACTTCTTTGAGAAGCCCTGGCAGGTAGCGCCCACGGCGGCCACATTCGTCCGATAGGCTCCGTACTCCTCGTTGATATCGCATGTCACCAGCCTATCGACACCCTCGCTGCGGGCCAGGAACTCCAACGCGGTGGCGCCAACCCCGCCAAGCCCCATTATCATCACCGTTCTTGCCATCGAATTCTCCTGCTTGCCGGATGCGCGATCACGCCACGTGGCCGCCCTCGGCCTGGAGGCACTCCGGTCCCAGGCCGCTGTGGCCGGTATCCCACCGGTCTTCCTGCTGGTAGGCACCCGTGCCGAACCTGCCGATGTTGAACGGCAGGAGCTCTGGGCAGTTACCGCTCAGGATAAGATTGGCCATCAGCCTGCCGATGGCCGGGGAGTGCATGATGCCATGCCCGCTGCAGCCACAGGCTAGGTAGAGACCCTCAAAACCGGGCACATCGCCGGTAATGGCGCTTAGATCAGGTGTATTGGACTTGAGGCCCGCGTGGGCCGTCTGGATGCCGACGTTCTCCATAAAGGGCAGTCGCTGTACCACCACCTCGGCGTACTTTGGCAGCGCGTCCCACTCGATCGAAATGTCGAACGTTTCCGGCCGTTCGTGCTCGCGCACGCTGAACCGCACGTGCTCGCTGTGCTTGCTGACGCCCAGATGGCTGGTGGCATCGATGATGTGGGGCGCATCCCTCCGTAGCTCGTTCGTCGGCACGGTGAAGAAGCCGTGCTGCTTGACGGCCTTGGCCGGGATGCGCAGGCCAATCAATCTGCCAAGCCGAGGGGAGAAGGCCCCGGCGGCGGCGACAAGATGGGGAGACTCGAAGCTCCCTTCATTGGTCGACAGTTTCTTGGTGCTTCCCGTCATCTCTATGCCGGTGACCTCCACGTGCTGGTAGATCTTGACGCCGAGACGCCTACCGGCCGTGGCGAAGCCCTGGGTCAAAGCGTAATCGTTGAGTCGGCCGTCCGTGGGACAGAAGGTAGCTCCGATGACGTCGTCGATATTGAGCGCCGGAACGACGTCCCTGGCCTCCTGGGGCGAGATCATCTGGACGTCGACCCCAAGACTGCGCTGCATCGCCGCGCTTTCACGAAACGTCTCCAACTCCTTCTCGTTGGTCATTACCATCAGGTAGCCAACCTGCTTGAACTCGCAGTCGCAACCGGTCTCTTCCTCGAAGTGTTGAAAGAACTTCACGCTTTCGATCGACAGTCTGACGTTCGCCTCGCTGCAAAACTGCTGTCGCACACCGCCGCCTGACTTGCAGCTCGACCCTTCGCCGACCAGATCCTTTTCCAACACGACGACGTCACGGCACCCCGCCTTTGCCAGGTGGTAGGCGATGCTGGTTCCGGTCACACCCGCTCCGATGATTATTACCTCGGCAGCCCGCTTCACTTCCATCTCAGGCGTGCTCTTCCCACAGCACTATCCTCGCTCATTCGGTCCTTCTTCGGTGGGTTCGCCTCGGGTCCAGACGATGGTAAAAAGGATAACCATTGCCAGGGCCGACGTCAACATAATGCCGACGAAAATCTCCTGATGAAGAATGTGAAAGTCGTCGAATCCCATCCAGGCGGCCAGCGCCCCCCAGCCAAGCAATATCATCCAGCCGTAGGCGGTTCTCCTGGTCATGGCCCACCTCGATTGAGCACAGCGCTTCTCAACACGCGAGGCGAATACAGAGCAAGGCAGACCAGAAACAGGCCGCCCCCAACCAGGTTTGCGGCCAGGTCAGGGATCAAAAACGTCGCTCCTCCTCCTACCAGACAGACGCGCTGAATCCAATTGGCCTTGTAGCCCACGAATCCCATCCCCATCGTGACGACGGCGATGAGGGCCATCACGAATGCCTTGACGATCTCGAAGGGCGTGCCCATAAGAATAAGCGCCGGCGACAGCGCGAAGGCAAAAGGAACGGCGTACCCGGCGAGGCCCAACTGCATGGATAAGAAACCGGTGACCATCGGACGCGCCTTGGCCAGCGCCGCCGCCGTGAACGCGGTGGGCGCCGAGGGTGGGGTCAGGCTGGCCAGAATCGCCCAGTAGTAGGCAAAGAGGTGAGCCGGCAATTCCGGAACGCCCATCTTCACCAGAGCTGGAATAATCGTCACGTATACCACCACGTAGCAAAGGATGCCAGGCAAGGCGGTTCCCAACACGGAGGCGATGACGGCCGTTATGAACAGCGCAACCACCACCGAGCCTCCGCTCAGGCTAGCAAGGCTGGTCGCAAACCAGTTTGGCAGTCCTGAATAGACGGCGGCGGCCAGGATTATGGCGGAACAAGCCATGACGGGACCAATCGAAATCGACGCTCGCCCCCCTTCTTCGAAGGCGAGCACGAACCTTGATGGATCCTGACGCACCTGCTTGTTGAAAAGGGAGATTACCAGCATGGTGACCACGGTCAGGAATATTACGTAGGCCATCCCGTAGCCCCGGAAGAGCAGAAAGACCAGCACGGCCACGCCTGCCGCGACCGGCCATATGCCAAGCAACGCGGGTCCCAATCTGGGGATGTCCTCCCGGGGCATTCCCTTCAGCCCTAGTCTCTTGGCCTCGAAGTGTACCTGGGTAAACAGGCCCACATAGTAAAGGAATGCCGGGATGGCGGCTGCCAAGGCTATCGCCCCGTAGGGCACTCCTATGAAGTCGACCATCAGGAAGATGCTCGCCGCCATGATTGGCGGCGTCAATCCGCCACCGTGGCTAGCTACAGCTTCGATGGCCGCGGCCCACTCGGGCTTGTAGCCCAACTTCTTCATCAACGGAATGGTGAAGCTGCCGGTAACCACGATGTTGCTGTTGGCGGATCCGTTGATTGTGCCAAACAGAGCGCTGGCAAAAACGGCCGCCTTCGCCGGTCCTCCGCTAAAACGCCCGGCGATGGCGAAAGCGAGGGCCTCAAATCTGTCCGTCGCGCCGGTGGCTCTCAATATCCCGCCGAACAGAAAGAATAACACCAGGTAATCGGTCACAATCCCCATGATCGAGCCGAAGAGCCCGCTGCTCCCCAGGTAAATGGCCGCGAGCTGCTTCTCCCAGGGGAAAGAACGCGCGTAGAGTCCTCCAGGCATCCAGGGGCCCAGATAGTTCACAAGGAAAAGAATGGGGGCGAGAATGGCGACTTCCCAACCAACGGTCCGGCGGCTTGTTTCCAATACGGCGATCACCGTAAACGTACCGGCGATCCAATCGAGTGTGGACAGCTCGCTGGTCTGAAGAAAGGTGCCGGCCGATAGGCCGTAAAAGGTCACCCAGATCGTTCCTAAGATGAAGATGCCGTCCACCAGAAAGTATGCATTCAGCGGATCGCTCCAGTGCTTTCTGCCCAGCGGATACAGCAAGTAGGTTCCCAGCATGATCAAGCCCAACGTGAGAACCCGCTGCTGGAGCGGATCTATGGAGCTGAAAGCGCCGGTGTACAGATGAAACAAGCTGAGGCCCACGGTTATGGCCGTGGTAAGGTACAGCACCCAGCGGCGAACGCCTACCTTCCGCCCCCACAAGAGGGTCTCCATCGGCGTTCCGGCTGACTCGGTTATGTCGATGGACTGGCGCTTGCTAACCGCCATCGTGCCTCACTTCCCTGGACACGAACTGCCCCTGAAAGCCAAGCTGGGCCACCACCAGCACGCGGCACATATTGGCGTGCCCGCTGACGACAACTTTGAAATCGTCGGGGTCGGTAGCCACCGGCACAAGCCGGTTCGGGTCGTCGTCGGCGCAGAACTGGCCGTCGAGCTTGCCTTGCTTCACCGCCTCGCAGAGGGTGTAGCCAGGGATGAGGTGCTGCATCTGCTCTTCCATCTCCGAGGCCGTTATCCTGACGTGATCGAAGAGATATCGCTTGAAGTCCTTCTTGGAGTAGCCGCCCTCGGCCAGGATCGAGGCGAGCAAGGGGCTCACGCAGACCACCGGCGCCCACTCGGGGCCGAAGTGCGTCAGGCCGAGGATAGGGGGCCCGCCAAGCACGCGTGTCGTTTCGCGCGCCAGCCTCTGCAGGTGCTGTTCGGGGGTACCTCTGGTGATGAAGTGGTAGCCCATGTCGGCCTCCGAGAGGACGGCGACGATGCTGCTGCCGGCCGGATAGCCGAGGTCTTCAGCGAGGGTCCCCCAGGGACTCTCGTCCACGGCCTCGGCCAGAACGGCGTGGTAGTTCCGGCCAAAGGTCCCCATGTCGGTGGTGCCCACCGCGAAGCCGGCGATGTTGGTCATGCACAGGCGCAGGAAGCGCCCGACGGTGATATTGGCCTGCTTCCAGGGACGCAGAACCCCCGCGCCCGAGTTGAAGTCCAGCGTCTTGACGATTGGCCCGCTGAGGATAATCAGCGGCGTCCAACCAAGCGTACTGCCGGCATATCTCAGCCCGAAGCGTTGATCCGCGATGGCCTCCACGACGGCCAGCAGCACCGGCATGTACTCGGGGCGGCAGCCGGCCATCACGGCGTTGACCGCGATCTTCCATACCGTGGCAGCGCCCATCGACGGCGGCAGGTGGCCCAGCACCTCGTCGGGAGAGCGATTGGTGCCCTCGAGCATCGCCTCGACGGCCTCCAGGGTAGGAGGCATGATCGGCAGACCGTCCGTCCAGCCGTTCTCGCGGAACGAGTCGTTGACCTCGCTTAGGGTGCCCCGCACCACAGTCTCCCTATGGGCCGTGCTGGATAGCCGCCTGGCTTTCGCTCCCGCACCCGTCACCGGCTGGCCGAACGCCTTGATCACATTGTTCAAGACGCCCTCGGCGCGCTCCTGGATATCCTCCGGCAGATGCGTGCCGATGTTGGGGGGTGGATACACCACGAACCTTGCGTCGGGAACGCCCTCGCCTCTGGCCGTTACGCGCGCGCTAACCTCGAAGCCGTGGCAAACCACCCCCACCGCCGGCACGCCAGCCTTCTCCGCCAGAACCGTCGCCCGCGCAACCGCGGGCGCGCAAGTCCCTCAACAACCGATGACGACGATCGCGGCGTCGACTCCGGCGGTCCTGACGACCTCGACCAAGCCCTTGTCGGGGTACTGGCCCCAGCCCACTCCAGTGCCAGACGGCAGCTTGACGAACTTCACGCCGGAGACCCGCTGAGCCAGCAGACCCGTTAAGTCGTCAGCCAGCACATCGCCGTTTCTCATTCTGCACCAGATGAACCCTATCGTCTTGCCGCTCAAGTCCGGCACGGGAGGGGCGAAGGTAAGTTGTTCGGTAATTGGCTCCCCGACGGGGCTTACCACCTCAAAGATCGGCGGCATTCCCGAAGACCCCTCGGTCGTCATGTGATGGTAACCCCCTACTTGAACGCGGGCTCCGCGACCTTGTACCCTTTCTCGGCCCAGTACTTGGTGGCCCCGGGATGGAAGGGGATGGTGCGGGCCTGGGTGGAATTGTCCGCCATATGGAATGGCGGCTGAACTTTCATCCACGCCTGCCTGAACTGCTTCATAAAGCTATCGCCCTTGTCATCCGCCATTACGGCCTTCAATATCTCGTATGCCACGGCGTCTTGCATGTCGTCCCGCACGATCATCAGCACCGCAGGCGCCACCGTCTTATTGGTCTGCTCGGCTGCAGGCTTGCTCTTGTAGAGGGAGTACGCATCCAGAAATATGCTGCTCGGCGCATAGCCGGAGAAATTGTCGATCCAGTACTTCAGGAACTTATCCTCGTAGCTGAGCCAGCGCAGCGGCTGGGCTTTGTCGATCGCCACCCACTGGGGCTGGTCCGGCGGTCCCATCTTCAAAGAAACGTCGGCCTTGTTCTCGCCCACCATCGCCGAAACCTGGTCAAAATTCCCGTAGTAGACCAGCCCGCGATTGGCCCTCACGTCGCTGAAATCGAAACCGTACACTTCCTTGAGAGCCTTCTCCCACATGAAGGTCGAGGTCTGGTCTCTCTGCCCGATGCCTATGCGTCTGGTCTTGAGATCCGCAATCTGCTTGATCGGCGATGAATCCAGCACCACCGCCTCTATTCCCGTGCCGGGGGAAGAGCGAGCATACAACGCCCTGATTCTCTTGTGAGGCGTTTTGAAAAAAGCGATGGAAGCCTCCCAGGCCGCTTGCGCGGTATCGCTGCCGATGAGGCCGATGTCCGCGTCACCCACCTCGACGGCGTGGGCGCCGTCGTTGAATCCGCCGGGAATGAGGCGGACCGCCAGGTTGGGGTACACTTTTGCGATCTGCTGCTGCCACCACTTACCTTCCAGGTCGCCCGCGCTGCCCGGGCTGCTGCCGGCCATCATAACCAGTCCCCTGGGCATGGTCACGGGGGCCGCTGCCGGCGCCTTGGCGGCAGGGGTCGCCGGAGCGGGAGTCGCCGCGACCGGCGCTTTCGTCGCGGCCGCCGCCGGCGGCGCAGCCGGCGCCTTGGGCGCCGCTGCCGGCGACGTGGCTACTGGCGCCGGAGCTTTCGGCGCCGCCGTGGGAGTCGGAGTGGCTGGCGCGGCACAGGCCGTAACCAGAAACACTACCACCAGAACGAATGCGAGGCCGACGCTAAGGAAACCTTTCATTGCAATCCCTCCTAACACGAAAAATACGCTAACCGCAAAGAGCGCAAAGAGCGCAAAGAAAGTCATAGAAAGCTCTTTGCGGCCTTTGCGGTCTTTGCGGTGAACGTCCCAGGTTTTCGGGCCGGTGCTGCCACACGGTGGACAAGCTACTCACGGTCATTTGCTTCCTCCCAGTTTTGCCGCCATCCAATCGGCCATAAATGAGAGCGCATCCTTCTTTTCGGAATACACGCAGTGGTCGAAGCCATCGTAGATCTTCAGCTCCTTGGGACAATGAGCCTGCTCGTAGATCTTGATAGACTGCGCGACAGGCTGCAGCGAGTCAGCAGACCCGTTCACCACCAGCAAGTGGCATGTCATTTGCTCGATGATTCCTTTGAGGCTGAAGTCTTGCTTGCGCTGGGGCCACTCCTCCGGTGTCAAATGCGTGTCGTTCAACAGGTGTATCATAGCCGTTGGGGCGTAGTCAAATTCCTCCAGGCTGTAGAAGCCTCCCAGCGAGATACACGCCTTGATCCTTTTCTCCAGCGCGGCTGCTCGCGGGGCGATGAATCCGCCGAAGCTAATCCCAATGATACCCAGCCTATCTATGTCGACGTCGGAGCGCTTCTCCAAGCAGTCTATCGCGGCACCGACTGGCTTTTCGAAATCGGGCGTCATATAAAGGCCGGCAAATCTGGCCGCGTATTGGCCCGGACAGTCGATGGCCAGCGTGGAGAGTCCTTTGCGTAGAAAGTAATCAGAAATGAGATGGTGCTCCGCCTCCCGGGAGGCATCGACCCCTCTAACCAGGATCACGCACGGCGGCCTTTCCGCCTCCGTGGCCCGGCGGAAATAGGCCCAAAGCGGCACGCCCCTGAACTCGTACTCGACTCGCTCGACCGGCCTCCAGAAGTACGGCCCCGCCTTCTCATAGGCCCTGACCACAGAGGAATATGTCTCTTTTTTCAAGTCGTTGTCTTCGTGTATCACCAACTGGGCGATGTGGTAGTAGAGGGCCGCCTTGAGATAATTCGCCGCCTTGACGAGCGCGTCGTCGGCCGCGTCCGCCCCTCGTTCAAACCTCTCGGCCATGCTGGTGAAGACGGGGCACCAGTCATCCAGGACATCTATCCTGCTGTAGGCGTCGAACACCTCTCCCACCAGCCCGCCGTGCCCGATGTATCGCTGAGTCAGGGCAATGCGGCGCTGCAACATCAACGCCTTTTCTCGCTGATCCAACTTCGTGTACCCCTTCAATTCGCACAAGCCGTGAATGCTTCTTCCGCCAGGACCAATTCCTCGTTTGTCGGAATCACGAACAGCTTTACGCGCGATCCTGGCTTGCTGATCTCTACGTCGTCGAGCCCGGCCACCGCCGCCCTGTTCATCTCGGGATCGATCTCCACTCCCAAGAATTCAAGCCCCTCACACGTCTTCAGGCGATGCAGGTGGGAGTTCTCCCCAGCCCCGGCGGTGAACACAATGGCGTCCACTCTGCCCAAAACCGCCATATAAGCTCCGATGTACTTGCGCAGCCGGTAGCACTCGATATCGAAAGCCAGCCGGGCCCTATCCTCACCACGCTGGATCGCCGCCAGAATCTCACGCCTGTCGATGTACTTGCCGGTGATCCCGAGCAGGCCACTCTTCCTGTTGAGGATATCTTCCATGGCCTCAGCCGACAAGCCCTCTTTTCTCATCACGTACAAGGGAATAGCCGGGTCGATATCACCACAACGTGTCCCCATCACCGCTCCTTCCAAAGGAGTGAACCCCATGCTGTGATCGCAGGCTTTACCGTCCTTGATCGCGGTGATACTGACGCCGTTTCCCATGTGGATCGTGATAACGTTTACCTCCTCTGGCCTTTTCCCCAACAGCGCCGAGGCCCGCCGAGACACCCAGTAGTGCGATGAGCCGTGAAACCCGTATCTTCTGACGTGGTGTTGCTCATACCACTCGTAAGGGAGACCATAGATAAAGACATAAGGTGGTAACGTGGCAAAGAATGCCGTGTCGAACACCGCTACGTGGGGGATGCTCGGCAACGACCTAACTGCGCCCCTTATACCCGCGAGATTGGCCGGATTGTGGAGGGGGGCCAGCTCGGCGTAGCGCTCGATGTCCCGCATCACCTCGTCGTCGACGATGACGGATTGTGCATACTTCTCCCCGCCGTGAACCACGCGGTGGCCCACGGCACCAATCTCCGATGGGGACCGGATGATCCCGGTCTGGCCATCGGTAACCAGTTCCGTGGCTAATTCGATGGCGACGTCGTGCGTAGAGCAGTCGTGATGACGAACCCTTTCTTCTTCACCCGCTTTGCGATGTCTGACAAACGCATTCTCTTGCGTAACCCTCTCGACAATGCCGTGGCACAACTGCTCTCGCGACGGCATTTCTACGATTGAGTACTTCACGGATGAGCTGCCACAGTTCAAGGTCATCACCTTCAATGACAACAACCTCGCGGGTACACCTAAATCACGCTCAGCTCGACGGTGAGCCGGTCGGTCACAAACATGTGGCGAGAATAATGAGTTATCATGATAGGTAGCCGGGCCTGCACCGCTACTGTCTGCACCGTCAAGCCACAGGCCCAGAACATCGCGACCTCGTCTTGCTGCGGAGGGCTGTCCAGCTTGAGAGTGCCAATATCCGAACGGGATATGTCCTTGATGCCAATGATCGACGGGTCGCCGACATGGATGGGCGCTCCGTGGGCCGATGGGAACCGCGAAGAGATCTGGATCGCCCTGATGGCATCGCGTCCCCCCTTGAACAGGCGGCACGTCACCACGACGGGCCCCTGGAACGGCCCAGCCGAGGCGCACTCGACGTTGGTGGTGAATACCCCGGCGATACGATAGTGCAGGTTGGCCGCCCTGAGCGACCAATCGAAATTGCCGCTGCACCCAAGCAGGAAACCCACAAGATCTTCGCGCCAGTAGTCGACGATGTTGGATGGCTCGTCGATCAGCCGGCCATCCTCGTAAACCCGGTATTTTGGCAAATCGGTGCGCAAGTCCGCGTCCGCTGCCACGTGCCTGGGGCGCGGGTCGCCAGGCTCGGTTACCTCGAGCAGAGGGCACGGCTGCGGGTTAAGATGGCAAAACCGCAAGAAGTCGAGAGCATACTCCTTCGGAATTATGGCCAGGTTCGCCTGAGCGTACTCCTCGCAAACGGCCAGCTCGGTGGGCCCCGTCCACTCCCCATTCCTAATGAGCTGGCGCAATTCGCTCGGCGTCATTCCGCGCAAATCGTCCGAACTATGACCGACTACACCCACTGTCGTCTCCCGTTAGCAGTCGCACGGATGATTTCGATCTCTACCGGCGGTTTCAAGCCTGCCCAATTCGCCTCAACCTGGGCAAGCCTTGTGCCCGTGGGCGTTCGACCATCATAATGTAGGGGCGAACGGCGTTCGCCCCTGCGATCTCTCGATCCGACCGAGACGCCTGTCCAACGTGCAAAACGTCGACCCGATGGCCCCTCATCGGCGTGTTCACCGATCTCTCACATCTACGTGCTGACGATGCGGGCGAACGCCGTTCGCCCCTACGTCAATTTCGTCTCCAGCCGATGCCCCTCAAATCGGCATTGGCACTAGCTTGATGCACATGGGGCGACCGGCTGGTCGCCCCTACCATGAAGGACGCTGACCCTTCACCTGCCGTCACGGCTGAAGAGGGTTGAACTCCTTTACGTTCTCCAAGATGTCCTTCATCTCGGCTTCGGTCGCCGGGGCGTAGGGCGGTGCCGGAGGCCCCATCTCAATGCCAGTGACCACCGACGTTTTTGCTTTGTGGTAGCCCATATGGGACGAGGTCACTTTCGCGCCCGGCGTCATCTCGGCTATCGCGGGGTAGGTCAGCAACGGCCGCTCGTTGGTCATCCGGCTCTGGAGCGCCCAGGCTCTGTCCCAGTTCTTCTCCTTGAACGCATCGTAGGCGGCTCTCGCCATGGGAACCGTGAACGGGCTCGCCAGCGCGCCGGCTGCTCCGAAGACCATGTGCGGCATCATGATGTAGCCAGTGCCAAAGAAGCTGACCATGTTGCCGAGGCCAGCGTGGTAGACGGTAGCTATATGCGCGAAGTCCCCCACCGAGTCCTTAATGGCCACGATGCGGTCGCTGAGTTGGGCGATCTTCACCATCGTCTCGGCCCTCATATAGACACCTGTCGGGTAGGAGTTGTAGACCGCAAGAGGCAAGCTCGTTCGCTCAAGGATGTACTTGTACTGCGAAACGAGATCGGCTTCGGTTGGCCTGCGCAGCGTCACCGCGCAAATCCACGCCAGATCGCACCCCACCTTCTCGGCGTGGTTCACCAGCTCGACCGTGGTGTTCAGGTTCGTCGAGTGGCAGCCGGCGGCTACCCAGCCCCTGCCGTTGGCCTGGTCGACGGTGACCTCGAAGTACCTCTTCCTCAGATCCGTGTCCAACTGCGGCCACTCTCCGATGTAGCCGCACGGCCACATGGAGACGGCCCCCTTCTCGAAACACCAGTCCACCTGCTTCCTGACGGAATCCTCGTTCAACGTGTAGTCGTTCTTCAATGGGGTCGTCATCAGCACTCCGACGCCTTCGATCACCTTGTCGCCAATCTTCCTTGGCATTTCCAGTCCTCCCGTAAAGTTATGCTAGGCTCACCCGGAATATAGCACCCCCAATCTGACGGCACAACGTCCTCAAGGTTCGATACCAGTAGCCGGCCGGGTGACCAAAAGGACTGAAAGGTGTGGCCGGTACTAGATATCTTGTGCGTCCTTTCTGGCGTGAGCTCATCGACTATGAACAAGGTATCTTTCCAGAGAAAGGGCAGCGGTAATGCCGTCTCCGACCGCCGTGCCGAATTGCATTGGCGAGTTGTGGCGAATATCGCCGGCGGCAAAGATGCCGGGTACCTCGCTCCCCATCGCCAGGTCGACCAGAACCTGTCCTCGACCGCTCAGAGGCACGCTATCCCGAAGGTAAGCGGTGTTCGGCTCCAGGCCCACCCGCACCAGCACTCCATCGCAGTCGATGGTGCCCTTCTGCTCCTTGTCCAGGCTGATTAGGTCGACCGCCTCGACGTGTTCCTGCCCGTGGATGGCCGCAATTGTGAAGCCAACTCGCACTTCAACTTTGGGGTTGGACAAGAGCCTCTCTTGCAGGGTCTTGCTGGCGAGCAGGTAGTCCGTAACCAGTATTACTTTCTTCGCGATCCTCGCCAGGAAAAGCGCTTCGGTCACCCCGGAGTCGCCGCCGCCGACGACGCTCACCACCTTGCCGCCAAACTGCGGCCCTTCGCAGGTCGCGCAATAGATCACTCCTTTTTCGGCCAGATCCGCCTCGCCGGGCACACCCAATCGCCGTGTGCGTGCGCCGCCGGCGATGATGACCCCCTTTGCCAGGTACTCCTCCTCGGTCGTACGCACGGTGCGGTAGTTCCCTTCGACGCCGATTCCCTCCACCATGCACAGCTCGATCTCGGCGCCGCAGTTCATGGCCTGGGTTGCCATTTGTGAGCCGAGCTCCGGTCCCAGGATGCCCTCCGGAAAGCCAGGATAGTTCTCGATCAGCTCGCGGTTCATCAGCTCGCCGCCGATGACTTCCCGTTCGAGCAAGAGCGTATCGAGCTTCGCTCGACCTGTGTAGATCGCCGCCGCCAAGCCCGCGGCACCGGCCCCGACGATGATCACATCGTAGATATTGTTCAAACCTGCTCACCTTCATTCTAGGGGGCAGGCTTGAAGCCTGCCCCCACCACGCCGATCTATTCTTGGTCACCGGACGCATGGCCAATCATAATAGCACCAGTGGCCGCCGGCGTCAACGGCCCAATGGTTCGATACCGACGTGGGCATACCAACATTGGTACCAGAACCTTTGGACGTGCTGGAGTTTGATGATATTGACTTTGTTTAGGGTCGGGTGTAGAATTGCCGATGATGTCCGCCCACGCGCGTAGCGCAAAGCAGTCGGCCACCTGGAACGACAGTTGCCGCGGCTCACTTCGACACCGTGATGGCTGATTGCTAAGAGTTACTCAGGCAGGGGCTACTGTTGATCGTGTCTTATCTTCGCTTATATCATGGCGTGCGATTGTCCCTTGGGTCAGTTGGCCGGGAGGCGTTGTCAGTTCAGGTCGTAGCCCTGCGAATGCGCGGAGGTAGTCCACAAATGGCAAATGAAGCTAAGATCAAAGTGCTAATAGCCGACGATCACCCCATGACCCGCGAGGGTATCCGGCAGTTCCTGAAGTGCACACGAGATGTGACCGTCGTCGGCGAGGCGGCCGACGGGGAGCAAGCAGTCCGGCTCACGGGTGAGCTCCAGCCCGATCTCATTCTGATGGATCAGGGCATGCCCAAGCTGACCGGCATAGAAGCTACCAGGGAAGTCACAACACGACATCCTTTCGTCAGGGTCCTGGCCTTAACCGTCCACAGTGATGAGATGCACGTCATGGCCTTGCTGGAGGCCGGAGCGCAGGGCTACCTCTTGAAGAGCGCTAGCAAAGAGGAGCTGATCCGCGCCATCCGCTCCGTCTGCTCCGGCAATATCGTGCTCGACCCCACGGTGGCCAAGAAGCTCATGATCCGTGCGGCCATTCACGCGCCGAAGTCCGTGGTGCTGTCGTTTGGAGAGACCCTCACATCGCGGGAGATGGAGATCTTGCGACTGGTGGCCCAGGGCAAGAGCAACCTGGACATCGCCAGGCAACTGGGCATCAGCCCTCGCACGGTGAAGGGCCACCTCGTGAACACGTTCGATAAGATCGGCGTCGAGTCACGCACCGAGGCGGTGGTCAAGTGCATCAGGGAGGGCTGGCTCGTCACCGGGAACGATTTCTGATCGCTCTGGCGAGTCAGGACAGTCTCTCGAGGTAGGCCTGGGTGCCACTGATGATCTCCTCTGCCGATGCTTTCACTTTTCCTGAGAAAAGGGTCAGCAATGGCCCCATGCCCTCGATCATCACCCGGCAGGCAACGTGCGTTTGTCCTTCGTCGACGGCGCTGAGCGTGAACGTCGTACTCTGGTTCAGCTTGATCAGGTCCTTCACAAACCTGATCCTCAGCTTGGCCGTCAATGACTCGAGATGCACGGAATCGGCTATCTGTCCATTCACCGCCATTGGCACGTTGATGAAGCCGAGCTTCACTCTCAGAAGCGCGTCGAAGTGCTCTGAATCGATGATATCGATTCTTTCTAATCGAGGTGAGCTGAGGATGGCTCGCGCCAGGTATTCCCAAACGGTTTGCTGCGGGGCGCCGATGGTGAATTGACGTTCCAGAACTATCATAGGCTTTGACCGCCCTCTACGCTAGCACCTTGCGCGAAATAGGCTAATGGGTCGCGCCCTAGCCCGGCGCGAGGGGACCTCGCCCCTACCCAAGCGGGGGATTTCCCGCCGCGTTGCGCCCGGCTATGCGACCAAAGGCTAGACACTCCGAGATGTTGCACGCCGTCTGGTATAGAAAGCCCCAGATCGATCCCAGCTCGCCGGCTGCGTAGAGCCTGGGTATTGGGTTGCCATCCACGTCCAGTACTCTGGCCTCCTTGTCACGGCGCGGCCCTCCCTGGGTGTTCAGCAAAGCCGGCCAGAGCCGGATGGCATAGAAGGGGCTTTCGATGGCTTTGAGGTTGATCTTGGCTCGGCCGAACTCCGGATCCTTGCCCGCTCTGGAGTACTCGTTGAAGCGGGTGATGGTATTCTCGATCGTCGCTTCGTCCATCGACGTCACCTTGGCCAGCTCGCGGGCGTTCTTGGCTTTGAGAATCCAGCCCTTCTTGATCTCTTCCTTGTTGTCCAGGCTCCATTTGTAGTAGTCCTTATTGGAGCCGGACCGCCCGAGGTTCATGGGGCCGTGCCTGATGATGTCCTCGTCGAAGACCGCCCAGAAGGGAATGCGTGGGAACTCCACGTGCTCGCGATCGAAATAGGACAGCGACACATTGTACTCGTGTGCATCGATGTTGGTCTCGTCGACGAACCTCTTGCCGTATCTATCGACAAAGATGAAGCCCAGCCCAAAGAAGAATATGGAGAAGGCCGCTTCATACCCAGGCGCCTGGTAGCCAATATAGCAGGCCATACGGGTCATGTGCCATATGTCTCCGCCGATTCGCTGCACCATCCTGATGCCATCGCCGGTGTTCCCCGGGTTACCGATGAACTTGACTCCTTTCAGAGGAAGGAAGTCCCACTTCAGCGCGTCGTTATTCTCGTAACCGCCACAGGTGAGGATCACCCCTTTCCTGGCCTTAATCGCAAGCTTGCGGCCCGCCGACTCGGCTCCGACACCCACCACCTCACCGGCGTGATTCCTGATCAGCTCTTTGGCCGGGGTACGCAGCATAACCTCTATGTTGCGGCGTTCGACGTTGCCGGAGACGAGCTCCCATAATCGCTGGCCGGAATACAGCTCGGGTTTGTTGCCCTTGAGATGGTATCGGGCCGTGTTCTCGGCGCCAGGGACGCCAGGGAAGCTGATGCGATCGTCCTTCATCATGTAAGGGACTCCCATCTGCTCCAGCTTCCAGATCTCGAGCTCGCCCCCCATCTGCTTGATCCACTCCTCGTGCTTGAGCGCCTCGGCCACGAAGACGTCAATTATCTCACGCTCGGTGGTCTTGAAGGAAAGCCGTTCCAGGTAGTCGGCAAACCGAGTATCCCTAGGGATGATGATGTTGGCGCCACCCAGGCGCGAGTTGCCTCCAGCCACGGGCATCTTCTCCAGCAGCAGCACGCTTGCACCAAGGTCGCTGGCGGTTATGGCCGCGGCCGCGCCGGCCGCGCCGTAGCCGACGACCACGACGTCGGTTTCTGTGTCGTACCTATCGGGAATCCCCTCTGGCATAGTGGTCTCCTCCTGCCACTTGTAGCCGTCCGCCTGAGGCGGACGCGTGGCCGTTCGTGTGCCGAGATGCGTGATTCATCGGTAACGTGGCCAATTGAAAGAGCGTCCTCAGGCAGGCGCGGGGGTACGCGCACCCTGAAGGGTGCGGCTACGGAACCCCGCCCCGAACCCCGCCCCAGGTCGGGCATCACAGGTGCTTCAGCAGCTCGCCGTAGCCGGCGATTGGCTTCCGAACCCCAGCTTCCCTCAGCAGCAGCCACATGGTGGCCTGATTGGCGCTGACCATCGGCACTCCCAGCTCCCTCTCCACCCTATCGATGATCTCGACCGTGCGGAAGGCTGTGCAACTGCAGAACACTCCATCGCAGCCCTTCCTGTAGGCCGCCACCGCCAGCTCGTAAGCCACCTCCGGTGGCTGCTCGTGAAGGTCCACGGGCGATATGTCCAGATGCTCGGCGACGGGTACCTCGAAGCCGCTGGCCTCGAGGAACTCCCTGGCCTTGGCCGTCACGTGCTCCGGATAGGGCGTTATCAAACAGATCCTCTTCAGCCCCAGCTCGTCGAGGGCCGTCACCGCTGCCGTCGAGGTGGTGATGGCACGTATATTCGTCGACGCCTCGATATTCTTGATCAGGTCTTTGTCATAGTCGATCCCGAAGTAGAAGGACCCGGAGGTGAAGCCAAAGGCGATGACCTTGGGCTCGATGATCGCCAGCACCTGCGCCGCTTTGACCGCGTATTCGCCAGTTTGCCGGAAGCGGCGCGCCAACGCCTCCCTATCGGAGAAGGGGTCTCTATCCGCCGAAGGGCCCACCAGCCTTTCGAAGTGCACGGTAACGCCGTCTGGCGCCATCTTGTACATATCCGGCTCGATGATGGCGTTCACCGACGGCACGAGCACCCCGAGCCTGACGACGGGCATATTCCTGAAGTGTATTCCCTGCATACGATCCCCCTAGCCCCCACCAGCCTGCTGAGCTTCACCCAGGGCCAGTAGCCGACGGCTCAGCTTCTGCAATTGCGCACACCTTGTTTCCAACTCGTCGAACGGAAGCTCTTTGCAGTCGTAGCCCAACTCCTTCATCGCGTAGTAGGTCTTGTCGCCGAGAACGACAGTCCCGTCTCCTTCGATCCGGGCGATGCCTGCCAGCCTCATACCCTCCTCGTTCATAGCGATAGCGCGCTCCATAGTGATTCCCTGAGGCAGAACGATCTGTGCCCCCTTGGCTCCCAGGCGCGTGGGGTAACCCCCCAATAGCCCGTTGGGTCCGGGGGCATGGACGTATTCGTTGCTATCCATGGCGATGGCAAGCACGTTTCTGGCGAACAGGGTGCCGAGCAATATCGAGGATGCGTCGGGATTGGCAACGCCCACTTTTTTGCGCGGGCTGGAAAGACAGTCGTCGACGAGCCACGGGATGTCGAACTTCTCGGTTATGTCGCGATCTTGCAAGAGTATCCTCAGGAAGAAGGGGACGCCGGATCGAGCGCCGTGCGTAATGACGCCGATTGCTACGACCATACAAACTGTTATGTCCTGCACGGGCACGTCTTCAACCGTGCTCACGTGCTTGGCGATGTTGCCTACGATGCGGGCGATGTTGCCCGCACCGACGGTCGGACCAAAGCCAAACCGCTTCCACAGCGCTGCGTTCACCGCATCCGGATAGGACGAGTTGACTACGTGCGTCTGAATGCCCGATTTGATCACGGACTGAATGAACTTGCCCGGCAGCAGCAGATTCCAGGCTATCCATCCAGCCGTCCCGGCGGCGTTGAGCCTCTCCCGCACATCCTCGGGTAAAGGGAGCTTACGGAAATGGCGCCTTTGTTCGGTCACCGTGGAGCAGAGGATGACGTCTGGCTTGATCTCTTGCAGCAATCTGGCCGTGCCGTCGATATCGGTGACGTCGGCCCGCCGAAACTCGAACCTCTTGTTGAAGCCCTGAAGCGCGGAACCGACCGCCGCGCAATCCATTTTGAAGACGCCAAGCTCTTCGTTGACGTCACTGCATACCAGTCGGTCGACGCCCTCGCTGCGGGCCAGTATCTCCAGGGCCGCTGCACCAAGCGCCCCCATCCCCATTAGCATCACTGTTCTTGCCATAATCTGGTTTGCTAATCCTCCTTGACTCTCTCCGGGCTCAGGCCCAAGCAGGGGACAAGCCCCTGCACTACGGACTAGTTCCCGGTGCGAAATACCATCCGTAGGGGCGGACGTCTCTGTCCGCCCGGGGTGGGGTGGGGCTCAGCCCGAAGCATGCGACAAGCCCCTACCACACGGGCTGCCAGCCCTACTTCGCGCCAGCCCCTATCGCGGCCAGTATCTCCTCCGTGGTTCTGACCTGGGATGACACCGGGAACACCTTGGCCATGAAGAAGTCGTTAAGCTCGTGCGTGTTTGCGCCACAGCCGTCTTTGACGACGATGGTGTCAAGGTCACGGTTGAAAGCATCGAACACGGTGATGGCGACGGAAACGTTGGTGAGCACCCCGGTAAGAATCAGGGTATCGATGCGTAGGCACTTGAGCCGCAGCTCGAGGTCGGTATTGAAGAATCCCGAGTACCGGCGCGACCACACGACGTGCTCGTTGGGAAGAGGCTTCAATGCCTCCATAAACTCGGCGCCCGGCTCCCCCTCCTGCAGAAACTTGATGTGGTCCTTGTTGTCGGACTCGTAGGCGAACTGGTCCTGGCCGTCAGGCCGCTTGAGATGGCCAACAGAAATCACCGGTATACCCGCGGCACGACACGCCGCCATCAGCCTCCGAATGTTCGGGATAACGTTGTTCTGCTCCATCACCTTAACCAGGTTGTCCTGCTTAAACGTGATCCAGTCGTTCTGCATTTTGTTCACGATGAGCGCCGTCGTCTTCGGATTCATTTTCGTGTCAGCCATCTCTATCCTCCTCGGTTGCTAGTTGATATGAGTTTGCCACGCCCCTGTCCGGACCGCAGAGTGACGCAGACTACGGGATTGCCCAGATTACCCGATCAATGGTATCTGCGGAATCCGTTAATCTGCTTAATCTGCGGTTCAGACCGCCACGACTAGACCGTAACATTATTGCGCCGTTGAAGCAATAGGCTCAAGCCCTAGAACCAATGGGAATTCGCGGTACTTTGGGACAGCGGATAATGTACTGTCGTACGGGACATGTTGTCAACTGATTCACAACTTGTTATACTGCAACACGACCGGCTAGCGCGCCGGGGACCGACGTCGCGTGCTTGCAAAGGAGTCGGGCGTGAACACGACCAATAACGGCCAGCCGACACGTAACATAAGTGTGCTAGTCGTCGACGACCATCCAATGTCTCGGGAAGGCATCAGGCAGTTCTTGAGGCGGGAAAAGGGTTTCACGGTCGTCGGCGAAGCAGCGGACGGCGAGGAAGCGGTGAGACTGGCATCGGTCCTCAAGCCCGACGTTATGCTCATCGACGTGGACATGCCGAAGCTCAATGGCCTGGAGGCGACGAAACAGATCAAGCTGAAAGAGCCCCAGATTGCGGTGCTGGTCCTGACCGCCAGTGCCAAGGACGAGCATATCTTCAGTTTGCTGGAGGCAGGCGCGGAGGGTTACCTTCTGAAAACAGTGAGCAAGGACGATCTTGTAGGGGGTATTCGCTCGGTCCTCACCGGCAATTTCGTTCTCGAACGGAATATGGCCAGGCGATTGCTGGAACACATCGCCTCACACCTGGTCAAGCCCATCAGACTGGGGTCTGGTGAACAGCTAACCCCGCGCGAGATTGCACTGCTTAAGCTGGCGGCGCGCGGGATGAGCAACAAGGATATCGCCCTGCAGCTCGGCATGAACACCCGCACGGTGAAAGGCTACCTGACCAACATATTCTCCAAGATGGCCGTCAACTCCCGCAGCCAGGCCATAGCGCAGGCGCTAAAGAACGGCTGGCTCTCGGTGTTGGATCTTGACTAGTGGTGCCGCCGTGCCCGCAGGTGCTCTCGTCCGCGTCCATTGGTACAGCAAGGTGACATCGGTACTAGGGCCTAAGCACGTTCCCAAGCTGTGCCCCAAGTGATATCTTCCTCCCCAGGATGCTGGGAGAAGCACTGGGCCTGTGGGTGAGATGAGGATATTTGGCGTTTCTGCCACGGTGATGCCCGGGGATGACATCGGCGGAGATCGCCGGCTTTCGTGGGACAGCGAAAACGCGGCTCAGGTGGCCGAGGCGGAAAAGGTCTTTGACTACTATATTCGCAAGGGCTGGGTCGGCCTTGGCGAAGCAGGCGGCAAGACGAGTCAGGTCTTCGTCTTCGACGCCGGCCTGGACACGATCACACTGGTACCGATGATGATGGGAGGCGATGTTGGAATCGCAGGTTGGCGGCTATGCCGGCAAGCTCCTCAGGGTTGATCTCACCGCCGAGGCGCTCTCAGACGTACTGGTCGACGAAGAGGTGCTGAGAAGCTACGTCGGAGGACAGGGCATCGGGGCCAGGATTCTGTACGACGAGGTGCCTTCTGCGATTCGATGGTCAGACCCCGAGAACAGGGTCATAATCGCCTCCGGACCGCTCGGGGGCACGATTGTTCCGGGCTCTGGCACTGTTTGCCTGGTGACGAAAGGTGCCCTGACCAACGGCTGTACGTCGACGCAGGCCAACGGCCGCTTTGGCGCCTTCATGAAGTTCTCGGGCTACGATGGTCTGATTATTCAGGGCATCGGCAAGAGATGGCTCTACCTGCACATCGATGCGGGGAGAGCGGAGTTGAAGGACGCCAGCCATCTGCTCGGGCTGGACACCTATGAGACAGGCGACGAGATCAGGAGGTCTTACGGCAAGAAAGAGACCGAGATGAGCGTGGCATCCATCGGCCCCGCGGGAGAGCATCTGGTCAACTTCGCGGGCGTGTTCGTCGATAAGGGCCATTCGATGTCCCACAACGGCCCCGGGGCGGTATTGGGTTCCAAGCGGCTCAAGGCGATAGCGGTTGCCAAAGGCCCCAGGCGTGTGCCCGTCAAAGACAAGAAGAGCCTCACGGCGGTGGCCGCCGAATTCCGGGGGAACACCAAGGGCTGGCGGGGCACCGTGGGGGGCGTTTGCCGACTACAGACCGCCAAGAACGGCATCCTGCCCGTGAAGAACTATACCACTAGTTTGTGGGACATCTCCGAAGAGCAACTGGCGCGGTTCGGGGATGGCTATCTGCGCGTGCGCCTCGAGCCGAGGCCAAACCCTTGCTGGGCGTGCTCCGCCGAGCACAGCACGATGATGACCATTGCCGAGGGACCTTACGCCGGCCTGGAGATCGAAGAGCCGGAATACGAGCAGATGGCCGCGTGGGGGCCGGTGATAGGCAACAAAGACGCTTCCGGCGCCGCGATGCTGGCGGCCCTGACGGATCGACTTGGTCTGGAAAACAACGAGGCCGGCTGGCTTGTGGGATGGGTGATCGAATGCTACGAGAAGGGGTACCTCTCCAAGGAAGACACAGATCGTTTGGCAATGACGTGGGGCAACGTCGAGGCGGTGCGGCAGTTGCTGCACGCGACTGCTCACCGCCAAGGCTTTGGCGATCTGCTGGCCGAAGGCGTCGCCAGAGCATCACAGCGGATCGGGGGCGAGGCTGCCAGGTGCGCTATCTACACCAAAAAGGGCAACAGCCCCAGGGGCCACGACCACAGGACCGTCTGGGGCGAGCTTTTCGATACGGCCGTGTCCGGCACAGGCACGATCGAGACCACCTATACCCTGATGGACCCCAAAGTGGGCGCCAAACCGGGGAGTCCGATGGAGGTGGCGCAGGCTACTGCTTTGACCAAGGGCGTGATGTCGTTTGACGATTCACTCGGCACCTGCCGCTTCAACACCAGGATCAACACGGCGCTCGAGGCCGAGGCTGTGCGCGCCGTCACGGGATGGGACTTCACGCCAGAAGAAGCAAAACGAGTAGGATTGAGGATCGTTAACCTGACAAAAGCCTACAACATCCTGTGTGGCATCACGCGAGACATGGACTATCCGTCGGAACGATACGGCTCTGTGCTCGCGGACGGCGCGTTTGCGGGCGCCTGGATCATGCCCCATTGGGAGCAGATGCTGGAACACTACTATGGGCTGATGGGCTGGGACGCCGAGACAGGGAAGCCACTGAGGGAGACGTTGGAATGCCTGGGTCTTGCCTCTGTGGCCGACGACATCTGGTGAAGCCTTCGATCCCGCCACGGTGCGCGGAGCCGTCCTCTTCGTCGGGGGAGTATTAGCGCCCAGCAGGGGCGCGGGCAACAAGAGAACACGTTTAAGAAAGGGGTAAACTGGTAATGAAGCTGACCGAGATTGATCCCAAGACGACTGCGCTGATCGTGCACAAGCTCCAGAACGACTGGGCGTGGTTCAAGCCGGACACCCTGGCGAAGCAGTTAGAAAGGAACAACACCATCCCCAAGGTCGCAAGCTTGATCGCTGCGGCGCGCCGCGCCGGAATGCCGGTGATCTGGGTTGCCCATATCAAGCGGCCCGATATGATGGAGGTGTTCGTCCCTGACTCTGACGCTCCTGACACCGTCAGATTCCTCATCGAAGGCACTCCTGGGGCCGAGTTTATGGACGGGATTAAGCCTGGACCGACAGACCACCTCGTCATCTCCAACAGGTACTCAACGTTCTACAACACGGACTACGATATCAGGCTGAGGTGTCTGGGCGTACGCACCCTCATCGTGGTTGGCGTACTCATCAATTGCTCGGTTTTCTACACCACCGCAGACGCTTTGGATCGTGACTACAACACCATCATCGTCAGCGATTGCGTCGCTTCGAATTCGGAAGAGATCAATGAGTTCTTCCTGACGAAGCAGTTCCCCATCATGTCCCGTGTTAGAGCCGCAGAAGAGGTGCTGGCCGGCATCGCAAACGCACAAGCCCAGATCAGTTGAGGAGTCACAGACCGATCCCACCGTGGCCAAGAGCATCGGAGGCGGAATGGGTCAATTCGCGAGTCTAGCTGCTGGCGAGAGAGCGAAGCGCGTAGCTGTTTCCTGGGAAAAGGCGGCGGGCGTGGTGGCAGCGCTTGCGGTCATCTACCTGATCGGGGGCCCTCTCTTCATGCTGTTATTCAGCAGCGTGCGCAGCACCCGGGAGCGTCTCCCGTTTGAGGCGACCAGCTTCACGTTGGAGAACTTCCAACGTGTCTTTGGCTCTACGGCCAGCTACCAGTTGTTCACCAACACGCTTCTCTTCGCGGCGGGCACCGTCGCCCTCAGCCTCGCCGTGGCGGTAGGGTTTGCCTACCTGATCGAACGAACCAACATTCCCTTCCGGACTCTCGTGCTGACCCTGGTGCTGGCTCCAATGGCGCTGCCGCCCTTCGTTTCGGGGATAGCCTGGGTGTTGCTGGCCAACCCCGTCAATGGGTATCTGAACGTCACGCTGCGAACCGCGTTGGGGCTTTCCGGCGAGGGTCCCTTGAACGTCTATTCCATTCCGGGCATGATTCTCGTCAGCGCGGTCATATTCGTGCCCTCCCTCTTCATTATGATCTCGGGCACATTCGCCAGGATGGACCAGACTCTCGAAGAGGCCGCCTGGCTCTCCGGCGCAGGAACGTGGAGAACGCTCCGCCGGATCACCCTGCCGCTGCTGCGCCCGGGCATTTACGGGGCCGCCATTTACTACTTGATTATTGCCGTCGAGCTGTTCGAGATTCCCGCTCTGCTCGGCATGCCGGCCGACGTGTACGTGTTGAGCACATGGATTTACTATCTAGTACACAAGCAGGGGGGCTTGCCCGACTACGGGCTGGCCGCCGGGTACGCAATGCTTACCGTGATCCTGGCCTCAGTGATGACGATTTTCTACGGGCGGATGATCGGCCGGCAGGATCGCTTCGCCACGGTGACTGGTCGCGGATATCGGCCACGCCTCATCGACCTAGGGAGATGGAGGCTGGTTGTCTTTTCGGGGGTAGCAGTTTACTTCTTGTTCGCGGTCCTTGTCCCGTTCGTGGCCGTGATCCTGAAAAGCATCCTACCGCCCTACGCCGACATCAGTTTGCCCTCGCTTGCCGTGGCGAATCTGAATCAGTACGTGAAGCTGCTCACCAACAGCTATATGCAAGCCGCGGCGCGGAACACGGCGATCATCGCGGTGACGACGGCGACGGGCACGATGATCCTTGCCACTCTCGTGGCGTGGTTGTCAGTGCGGTCTGGCTTCCGTGGCCGCACGCTGCCTGATCGCTTGGCCTTTGTGTCCACGGGAACGCCGGCTATCGTAGTCGGGCTGGCCATAATGTTCCTGTATCTGTCGGCACCCGTACCCATATACGGCACCATCTGGATCATTGCCATCGGTATGGCGACGCGCTACATCGCCTACGGGTCACGCGTCATGAGCACGGCTTATCTCCAACTCCACCGTGAGCTGGAAGAGGCATCGTGGACCAGCGGCGTTTCGTGGTTACGGACCCTGGCGGGAATCGTGGCGCCCCTGATCTGGCCATCCTTTGCCCGAGGATGGCTATGGATGTTCGCCCACAGCATTCGAGACGTGGGCATACCGTTGATGCTGGTCTCGGTGGGCAATGAGACCATTGCCGTGAGATTATGGCTCACATGGTTCTTCTCTGCCGATCTGCCTTACGCATCGGCTATCGCAGTGGTGTTGATGCTCGCGTCGGCGGCGCTGACGTTTCTAGTGGCCAGACAGACACTGGTCGTGCGCGACACCGGGCGGTGATGTTTCAGGTAGGGGCGCGGTAGAATCGCGCCCCGGGATGTACGGGCGATGAAATTGCAGGCTCGTCTAAACGCAGCAAGGGAGGTGAAGGCTAAAAATCAATTGGTACAGGCGAAGGTCCGGAGGGAGTATTGGGCAGTGTACGCAGCGTTGCGGAAGCAAGGTTGAGAAGTCTGTCTAGTGGGAGTCAGCCTAATGACTAAGGGGCAAATACAAAGAAAGGGAGAATCCATGAGAAGATCGCTTCTGTTCGCGTCGGTCGTAATGGTCGCTGCGCTATTCGTGATCGCTTGCCAGGCTGCACCTGCCCCGTCCCCGCCACCAGCGCAGCCGAAGGCTTCTGAAAAGGAGTCCCCCAAGGCGGCTGAGGCCCCGAAGCCGGTCGCGAAGGAAGCCGCGAAGCCTGCTCCCGCGGCCGCCCCTAAAGAAGCGGCTCCGAAAGCAGCGGCCAGCCTGGCACCGGAAGTCTACGAGGCGGCCAAGAGGGAAGGGGAGGTCATCTGGTACCACACGGCTTCCCCCGAGGACTCTGAGGGCTTGGTAGCCACGTTCAACAAGAGGTACCCCGGCATTAAGGTGTCAATTGTGACGGTAAAAGCGTCTGAGACGCCTGCGCGCATCATCGCTGAGAGTAGCGCCGGACGGTTATCCTTGGATGTAGCATCCGGATCGCTGAACATCATGCAGGCGTTGCTGAGTCGGGACTTGATCGTCGGATACGATTGGGCCAGGCTATCAGACGTTCCGGCCAGAAGTATTGTACTCGGAGACAAACTGATCTCTGTGTACGAATATCCGTATGGATGGGTGTACAACACCAAGCTGGTGCCTCCCGCCAATGTCCCAAAAACCTGGGATGACGTGCTCACTCCCGCGTGGAAAGGCCGCAAAATAGGGATTCTAACCGGCGGAGCATTAGGCTTTGAAGGCCTAAGTATTCAGGGAACATGGAGCAAAGAGAAGTATCAGAAGTTCCTCGCGGATCTGAAGGCTCAGGAGCCGCACATCGAGCCTTCAGGTGCGGGACTGGCCCAGCGAGTAGCCGCCGGGCAGATTCCAATGGGTGTGTTCCCAATGACCTTGCTGCCCAAGATGCTAAAGGATGGGGCACCCGTGGATGTAGCTCCGCTGGGACCCATGCAGACTAGGAGGCAAGTGGTCTACACGATGAAGGGAGTCCCGCATCCCAACGCCTCCAAGCTATTTATGGCGTGGCTCGGTAGCAGCGAAGCGTTTCCGGAGTGGGACAAGCAAGGACGCGGCCCGCTGGTCCCGTGTAATGCCTCTGTGGTGGCCAAAATCCTCTGTGACAAGAAGATCGATCTGTTCATCGAGGACACGCTGGAAAAAAGCGAGAAACTGGGAGAGCACGAGGAAATGCAGCGCAAGCTCTTCACCCCCCTCCCGGGATAGAATGTCTAGATTAGTTTGTGGTGCAGAATTGCAGTCCGTAGGGGCAACCCTGAGTGGTTGCCCAGGGGTGGGGGCGGGGCATCACCGCCATTTCGCACCAAAAACTAGATTAGTTTCCTGTGCGAAGTGCAACCTGTAGGGGCGGACGGCCCTGAACGGCCCTGTCCGCCCCGGCGCGGGGCGGGGCCGCCGCAGCGATTTTGCACCAAGAACTAGATTAGAAAGGAGAAACGGAGAGACACAATGGCAGACATCGTGATTGACCCAAAGACCACGGTTCTTATGGTTCAGAAGCAGCAAAAGGACTGGCTCAAGTATAGAGGCCACAACGTGGGCAAGGTGCTGGAGAAGACCGGCGCCATCGCCAAGACCGCCAGCATCATCGCTGCCGCACGAAGCGTGGGCATGCCGATCATATGGGTGGCCCACCTGAAGCGGCCGGACGCGGCCGACCAGTTCGTGGCCCAGGCCGACATAATGGACCACGTGAAGTTCCTCGAAGAAGGGACGGAGGGAGTCGAGTTCATCGATGGCATCCAGCCCGGAGCAGGGGACCACGTGGTGTACGCGCGCCGCTACTCCGCGTTCTATAACACGGATCTGGAGATAAGGCTCCGGCGCCTGGGCGTCAAGACCATGATGTTCACGGGCTTGCTTACCAACGCGTCGATCATGTTCACCATTGGCGACGCCTGGGATCGTGACTTCAACAGCATCGTCGTTAGCGACTGCTGTGTGACCTACACCGAAGAGATGAACGACTACTATATGAAGCACATCTTCCCCCTGTCTTCAAAGGTGAGAACCGCGGCAGAGATACTGGCTGCTTTGCCACAGATAGGAGCGTAGGAGCGCGATTGATCGCGCCCTTACATGAGGAGATACGATCACGTGAACAGCGTTTCGAAGCGGACTCGACAACTGGGGCTCATGGTTTGTCTAGACGGTGGTCGGGTCAAGAAAGCCTCGGATTTGAAAGGGATGAAGATCGCCATAACAGGCTCGGGAAACATCTCCGAAGAGATCCTTGCTCTGGCCTTGGCGGAGGACGGGGTCAAACTGACGGAAGTCGAGCGGGTAGTGATGAGGGCTCAGGACCTGGTGGCAGCCTTTAAGAACAAGGCCATTGACGGCGGCATACAGAACGAGCCTTCGCGGTCTATGTCGGTTCGGGATGGTTTGGCGGTGATATTCAGAGAGGCGAAGGACTTGCTTCCGGAGAACTATCCTATTCGCCTGGCAATGTTCTCATATAAGTTCGCCACCGAAAAAACCGAAGCCGCCAAGAGGTACCAGGTGGCCATGCAGCGGGCGGCGCGGGACTACGCAGACGCCTTCTGGCACAACAAGCCCAATAAGCCTGAAATCACCAAGATCCTGACGGATCTGACCAAACGGAGCGTCGAGGAACTTGAGCAGATGGGTGCGGAGCCTCTGTCAGTGGACGGCGCTGTGAACATCAAGGCGATAGAAGGCGATCAGGAATTCTACATAGGGGCTGGATACCTCAAGGAAAGAGTCGACGTGGCTAAGTGGGTGGACATGACGTTTGTGAACTATGCTATCGAACGGCTCGGAAAGTATCAGCCCTAGAGTTGTATGTACGCTGGACATATGCTCGATGGGAGATGTGTCTGGCGTGAGGGCTGCAACGGCTCATCCGAGTTGAAAGGCGCCCAAGACACAATATCGATTAGGAGGATAAACGTGGCGGACATCAAGATTGACCCGAGCACGACTGTTCTGATGGTGCAGAAGCTGCAGAAGGATTGGCTGAAATTAAAGCAAGATACTGTCGTCAAGCTGATGGACAAGTATGACACCCTCGCCAAGACGAAGAAGCTGGTGGCTGCGGCGCGTGAGGTGGGCATGCCCATCGTATGGGTTCGCCATCTGAAGAGGCCGGATGGAGCTGACCAATTCAATTATCTGGCAGACGTAGCGGACCACGTCAAGTTCTTGGAAGAGGGCACACCCGGCGCTGAGTTCATCGAAGGGCTGGAGCCTCTGCCGGGCGAGCACGTCATCACCGCCCGCCGGTATTCCTCATTCTACGGCACCGACCTCGAGGTCAGACTGAGGCGACTGCGGACGAAGACCCTCATGTTCACAGGGCTACTCACCAACGTGTCGATTGTCTTCACCGTGGGGGATGCGTTTAGCCGCGACTTCGAGTCGATCGTGGTCAGTGACTGCTGCGTCTGTGGCTCGGAGGAGATCAACGATTATTATATGAAAGAGCACTTCACCCTTATGTCGAAGGTGAGGACGGCCGAAGAGATACTCGCCGCGCTGAAGCAATAGCACAGAAGGTTGGCAAAAGGCGCTCGAAAGGTGACCATGACTACAGAACAGGTAGCCCGATTCATCACGAACACATCTCTTGATGGGGTGCCGCCAATCGTCGTGGCCAAGGCCAAGATAGCCGTGCGAGACACTATCGGAGTGACGATCGCCGGGTATCGAGACGAAGCCACCGCAGCCGTGGCCAGAATGGCGTTGGGCATGGGTGGCCCAGAGCAATCCACGTTACTCGGCCTTGGCATCAAGGTGCCCAGCAATCTGGCGGCGCTGGTGAACTCGTTTATGGCCAGCGCCTTGGACTGGGACGATGGGGGCACGGGTCCGCGCGGGTTGCTGGGCCACCCTGGCTGCGTCGTCGTGCCCAGCGCGCTGGCCGTCGCGGAGTCCGAGGGTTGTACTGGCCGTGAGCTCCTCGAGGCGATCCTCGTGGGATACGAGGTTGTCTTGATCACGGCGTGGGTAATCCGGGAGACGGAAACCCCGATCCCCTCGTGGCTGCGCATAGGTACCGGTGTATCCGGTGCTTACGGTGCGGCCGCGGCCGCGGCGAAATTGCTCAAGCTGAGCACTGCGGAGACCAGGTCCACGCTGGGCATCGCCGAGGCTCATTGCCCCCTGCCTCCCGTGCAAACCTCGCTGGATGGAACGGCTATGACAAAGGAAGCGGCCGGCTGGGGGGCAATGTCCGGGGTCACGGCGGCGCTGCTGGCCCACGCGGGACTCAGGGGGCCACGGACCTTGTTCGACCTACCCGATTACCCCTCGGAGCCTCTGCAGCGACTGGGAAGGGAGTGGGGAATCCTTGGCCTGTACTACAAGCCATACAGTTGTTGCCGGAAGAGCCATTCCGTGCTGGATGGTCTGTTCGAGCTGCTGAAAGAGCACCACCTCAAACCCGGCGACATCAAAAAGGTGACCATCATCACGCCACATCTGCAGTTTGGCCCACCGAACTACAGACCGGCCGATACCTATGAGGCGCAGTTCAGCATCCCGTTTGTGATCGGAGCGGCGATCGTGGATGGCAGGGTTGGACCCGAGCAAGTGGCCACCAGCAGGGTGAGCGACCGGGCCATCCTGGAGATGGCGGACAAAGTGGTACTCGCCGCCGACCCAGAGGTTGACAACCTGGTTCGCCCGACGCGGGGCGGCAAGGTGGAGATCGAGACTGTGGACGGCAGGACACTGTCGACAATAAAAATGCGCCCCAGAGGACACCCCGACGAGCCACTGACCGAAGAGGAGCTACTGGACAAGTTCAAAGAAGCGACACAAGGAGTGCTGGGAAGCGAATCAGAAGCGCTTGCCAGTTGCATTGAAACGTTGGAGGAACTTGAGTCTGTCAATGAGCTGATCGAGAAGATAAGCCCCCTGCCCAAGCGGTGAGGCGCGCATCGTATGCGCTCGGGCCAACGGTAGCGGGTCAGCAGCGATAAACATAGAGAGGAACTGCAGTGCAGAACATTGAGCTTAAAGCGATGCCCCGCGTGAAGCTGGGGGTCCTGGTGCCATCGGTAAACTACAATATGGAGCCGGACATCTACAAGATGCTCCCCGAGGGCGTGACGGCGCACTTCCAGCGGGTGCTGGGTTTTTCGCCCGCGAAGGAGCCTTTCGCGGACCCGGACGAAGTGGCGCGCAATTTCAGGATCACACACGAGAACGCAGTCTCGGCAGCCCAGGTGCTCGCTATTATCGAGCCCAAGGTTATCGCCTACGGCTGCACCTCGGGGTCTTTTTACTTTGGGCTCGGCCACGACTATGACATCGTCAAGAGAATTGAGGCCGCGACAGGAATTCGTGCGATTACTACTTCCACCGCCGGGGTCGAGGCGCTTAAAGAGCTAGGAATCAAGAAGATGTGCCTCGTCACACCGTATCCCGAGCACGTGACAGCCAAGGGGAAGGAGTTCTTCGAAAGCAACGGTTTCGAGGTGCCGGCGGTCGACTTTCTCGATATCTCTCCTCTCATTCTTCATCAACAGCTTCCGGAAGTAGCCTACCAGATGGCCGTGCAGGGGTTCCGCAAAGGCTGTGAAGCCGTCTTTATCAGTTGCACCGGCATCCGCGCCATCGAGATCATCGACAGGGCGGAGCGGGAGATGGGCGTGCCGGTGGTAACTGCCAACCAGGCTACACTGTGGCTGATGCTGAAAGAAGCTGGGGTCACCACGCCAGTAGAAGGATTTGGCGAGCTGATGAGACACCTGTAGGGGCGCTTCATCGTGCCCTCACGTCCAGAAGTACTTGCGCTGCCCGTCCATAAGGACATATACTGAATACTGGTTGTACATCCTTAGCCCGTTTGCAAAGCACCGACAATAGTGCTAACCTTGACCCATCGCCAATGATGCGCCGAACGGATTGTCGTGACACAGTTGGCAATCGGCGGTGAAAGGGGAGTTGACCGTGAGCAGTCAAGAGCAGGAATGGGAGCTGCTGAACCCGGAGGGAGTGGTCCGGACAAGATCTGCCAAGACGGCCCCACGAATCACCAGCTTGAAGGGCAAGCGGGTGGGGCTGTACTGGAATACTAAGCCGGGGGGCAAGGAAGCTCTCGACGAGGTGGCCGATCTTCTCAGCAGAGAAGTGGGAGATATCCAGTTGATCCGCTTCTGGGAAGAAGTGCCGGGAACCAATGTGACCGCCATGCTCGAGCTTGACCGGAAAACCATTTCGGAGATGGCTGCGCTCAAGCCCGATCTGGTCATATGCAGCCAGGGCGATTGAGGAGGGTGCACATCGCGAGTTGTGCGCGATGCCGCCCACCTGGAATTGCTCGGAATTCCAACGGTGTCGATTATTACCACGAGCTTCATACAGCTAGCCCGGATAACGTCGCGGAGCCTGGGCTTGCCAGACCAGTGCTTCGTGGTGGTTCCACATCCTATGGGGGGAGTGTCCTGGGAGGTGCTCAAAGCGAAAATAGACCGGGCGTTTCCCGACATCTTGGACGCGTCGACGAAATGGAGCCCGGCTAAAGCCGACAAGAAAAGGGCCAGGCCGGCCTATCCGGCGCAGACCATCAAAATCAAGGGCAACGTGCTGGACGTACAGAGGGCATTCCTTGAGAGAGGGTGGGCGGCCGGCATTCCCTTCGTTCCACCGACGAAGGATCTCGTAGAGCAGATGCTCAAGGGTACGAGCCATCCGCCGGGTGAGGTTGTGTGGGACGGCGTCCCTCCCAGGATGGGGGTTGCCACCGTGGAGTTGGTGGCCGCCTGCGCGGCTATGGCCGGTTGTAAGCCCGAGTATATGCCATTGATCCTGGCCGTCATCGAAGGCCTGAAGGAGCCCGCGGTGGATATTGTCCACCAGTCGACGACCACCGGCACGGAGAACCTGCTCTGCGTGGTGAACGGGCCGATAGCGAAGGAGTTAGGCCTGAGCTGCGGAACCGGTGCAGCCGGTTTGTGCTATCACGCCAACGCCTCCATCGGCTACGCCATCGGGTTGATCGGTAAGGTCATCGGCGGATCGAAGCCGCCCGACACCGATAAGTCCACGCTGGGCTCGCCGGCGGACCTGTTCCATTTTGTGCTGGCGGAGAACGAGGAAGAGAGTCCCTGGGAGCCTTACGCGGTGGAACACGGCTACAAGCTAACCGACAACGTGGTCACGGTCAAGGTTGCGTATCAGCCGCTGGATATCAGCGAGCACAACAGCACCGACGGGGAGGATATTCTTAACTACACGGCCTACAGCATAAACCAGCCGTACACCATCTGTATGCGGCACGCCCCGGTCGTCATCGGGTGGTGTCCCGAGCACGCCGCCACGCTGGCGAAGGACGGCTACACTAAGGATGACATCAGGCGGTACCTTTGGGAGCACGCTCGTTATCCGGCGAAGGCCCTCTCCAAGACGTGGTGGGACAGGGGCGCCTGCAGGCCGAACGAGGACTTCCCCGACGTCGGCTACGGCTCTCAATCTCTGCTGCCGATCGTCGCCAGGCCGGAGGACATACAGATGATCGTCTGTGGAGGCGCGGGCAAGCACTCCCAGTTCTGGCCGGGACCAAAGGCGATGGCCTCGAAGTCCATCGACCCCTGGCGATAGACTGGGCGTCCCAAGGAGGGACAAATGGTTACCAAGATTGCCGATAAGGTCGATTTCGTTACCGATAGGGTCGAGGAGCTTAGAGAACGCATGCGAGCGGGGAGCTCGCACGCATGTGCCGAACGAAGCCGATTGTACACGGAGTCCTGGAAGCAGACCGAGGACGAGCCGCTGGATGTTCGCTATGCCAGGATGTTCGAGAAGTTCCTTACCGAAACAACCGTATCCATCAAGAAAGATGAGCTAATCGTCGGGTCTCAAACCAAATACGTCGTCGGGGCTGCCCCCTTCACCGAGTACAATCCCGACGAGCCCGCCAACGTGCTGCGCGCCGAGCGATTTGTGATGCGGGGTGAGACCGAGCGCGGCTCGATTACGGAAGAAGAGCGCCGTAGCCTGCTGGAGGACTGTGACTTCTGGGTGGGCAAAACCCCGCGCAGCAAGTTCCGCCGCCTCGCGCGAGCGATCTTTGGCGAGAAACTTGACGACATTATGCAGACCGGCATTATGTCCGTCGCCGACGGCAAGCCGCTGCAGTCCGGCTCGGTGGACTTCCCGAAGGTACTCGAGAAGGGGCTGCGCGGCGTTATCGCCGAGGCCGAGCAGGCGCGGGCGGAGATCAGGTTCACCCTGCCGGACGACCTGGAGAAGTACAACTTCCTGAGCGCCACGATCATCGCCCTGGACGCGGCCATAACGTTTGCCCGTCGTCACGCCGCGCTGGCCCGCGACCTTGCCAGGGATGAGGCCGACGTGCGGCGAAAGCAGGAGCTGGAGGAGATAGCGCGGGTTTGCGAGCGAGTCCCCGAGTACCCGGCCCAGAGCTTTCACGAGGCGCTGCAAAGCTTCTGGTTCGTCTATCTGTCCTCGTTCCTGGAGGCCACCTGCACCCCCGGCAGGCTCGACCAGTGGCTCTACCCGTTCTACAGGAACGATATCGACACCGGCAGGCTAACAGAAGGCCACGCGGGGGAGCTACTGGCCTGCCTGTGGGTCAAGTTCAACGAGCTCACCGCCTTCCAGACCCCGTTCTCTCGGGAAGCCAGCCAGGGGCAACTCTTTCAGTACGTCACACTGGGCGGCGTCACGCCCGATGGCTGGGATGCCACCAACGAGCTGTCGTCACTGATACTGGAGGTGGCGCGGCAGTTGAGGCTGACCCAGCCGGCAATCGCCATCTCTTACCACCCGGACATGCGCGAGGAGTTTCTTTTGCAGGCGGTCGAGACCAACCGGGACATTGGCGGCGGCATCCCGGCGTTCTTGAACGGTGACGTCAGCGCCAAGAAGCTGGTGGGGCTGGGATTCTCCCTGGAGGACGCTCGCGAGCTGTACTTTCACGGGTGCGTGCACCCCTACGTGAACGAGAAGAGCATGAATATCGGCTCGTGTATGATAAGCGTCCCCAAGATATTCGAGCTGGCCCTTTTCGACGGCGTAGACCCGTTGACCGGCAAGCGAATCGGCCCGGCCACGGGAGACATGACCAAGGCCCAGGGCTTGGACGAGCTGTTGGAAGCCTTCAAGGCCCAGTTCACGTACTGGATCGACCTGGCTGCCGAGATCCTCAACGTCTACGTCCTCAACCGGATGGAGAGCTGCCGGGCGCCGTTCCGATCGGCTCTAATGGACGATTGCATCGGCCGCGGGCGGGACGTCTTCCGAGGCGGCCTGCACTATCACCAGGAAGAGGTGGCCGTCAACCTGAAGGGTGGTCAGAACGTCGCCAATTCGATGGTGGCCATCAAGAACCTCGTCTTCGACCAGAAGCAGCTTAGCACGGCCGAGCTACTGGAAGCCCTGCGCGGCAACTTCGCGGGGCAGGAGGACCTGCGGCAGCGCTTGCTGGCGCAACCCAAGTACGGCAACGACGACGACGTGGTGGATGGACTCTACGCCGAGGTCTGGGATTTCACGGGAAGGGTGTGCCAGAGGGCGAAGCTCCTGCCGTGGACACACCCCGATTCGCCGGTGTTCATCCGCCGGGGTGGGGCCACCAACCACTATATCTCCGGGAAGACCTGCGGCGCCTTCCCCGACGGGCGAAAAGCCGGCGAGCCAATGGGCGATGGGAACGTCTCGCCGGTGGCGGGCACAGACCTCAAGGGCCCTACCGCGGTGATCAACTCGGCATCGAAGCTCAGCCCGGAGGCGACGATATCGAGTCTTTTCAATATGAAGTTCTCTCCTCACCTGCTGCGGAGCGACGAGCACAAGCGAAAGCTGCTCGCCTTGATCAAGACCTACTTCGAGCGCGGCGGTTATCACATACAGTTCAACATGATCAATCGAGAGACTCTCCTAGATGCCAAAGCACATCCGGAGAACTACCGGGACCTGGTGGTCAGAATAGGCGGCTTCAGCGCCTATTTCGTGGAGCTGGTGCCCTCGGTTCAGGATGATATAATCGCGAGAACGGAACAGGGTCTGTGAAGCTGGCGGAGGATGAGGAGGACACGAAGTGCCCGAAGTAAACGTTAAGGGTGTTACCAAGCGATTTGACGGCAAGCCGGTCGTGCAGGACGTGAGTTTCACCGTGAAGGACGGTGAGGTCTTCTCGCTGCTCGGGCCAAGCGGCTGCGGCAAGACGACGACTCTCAGGCTGATCGCCGGACTGGAATACCCCGACGGAGGTGAAATCTGGATCGGCGACAAGCTGGTGAGCTCCGTCTCCTCCCGCGTGTTCGTGGCGCCGGAAAAGCGGAAGATAGGCATGGTGTTTCAGTCGTACGCGGTGTGGCCGCACATGACCGTCTTCGGCAACGTAGGCTATGCGCTCACGGCCAGCCGGACGCCAAAGAAGGTGGTGAAGGAAAAAGTAGAGAACATCCTGGCGCTGGTGGGACTGGAAGGACTGGAAGACAGGCCCGCCACCCAGCTCAGCGGCGGTCAGCAGCAGCGCGTGGCCCTGGCCCGGGCGCTCGTCTTCGAGCCCGAGCTGCTGCTTCTGGACGAGCCGCTCAGTAACCTTGACGCGGCGCTGCGGGAGCACATGCGGATCGAGCTGCGGCTGCTGCAGCGACGTCTAGGATTCACCGCCATCTACGTTACCCACGACCAGGCCGAAGCCCTGGTGCTATCGGACATCATCGCCGTGATGAACCAGGGGAGGATCGAGCAACTGGGCTCCCCGCGCACGATTTGGGAGCAGCCCTCGACCAGGTTCGTGGTCGACTTTGTCGGCAAGGTGAACCACGTCCTGGGCAAGGTGGTCGATCTATCCCCCGAGCGGGCGGTGGTTCGGATTCCTAAGGCAAACAACCTGATGCTCGCGTGCAAGCCGAACGAGTCCACGAGACTCAACGAAGACGTCTTGCTGTACGTGAGACCGCACTCCATCACCCTAACGAAAGACGAGCCTCGAGACAAGGAAAACGTCTGGCAGTGCGTAGTCAAGGTAAATGCCTACCTGGGTGACCATCTCGACTGCGACTTCCTGGCTGGCGAGCAGGAGCTAAGGGCCTCTGCGCCACCCTCGGAGAGAGTGCGGCCCGGCAATATGATCTATGCCAGATTCGACCCGGAATCCATCATGGTATGGAGACCCAACTAGCTTGTGGTGCAAAGTGCAACATGTCTAGACAAAAAAAGGAGAGGTGGCAAATGAAACCGAAGGGCTTGGGATCTATCGCTGTGGTATTGGTGGCCTTATTGGTAGTACTGGCGGCGTGCTCTTCTGGTACAACGCAGGCGCCGGCATCGGGAGGAGCCTCTGCTCCGGCGAAGGATGCTTCCGCTGTCCAGGTAGCACCTGGGAAACTGCCTGTTCTTCCAGCAGGGCGAGACCTTACTTTTGAAGAGGTCAAGGCGGCCTTTAAGCAGATCGAAGAAGCCGCAAACAAGGAGGGCAAGGTAACCTATTACGGCCCGATAGAGAACCTGGCAGATACCCAAAAGCTCTGGGCTCAGAAGTATCCAAGCATTCAGTTGGAGGTTGTTCCGGCGCGCCCAAATGAGTTATTGGCCAGAATGGAAACGGAGCAGGCTTCAAAGAACTACGTTGGCGATATCCTGGGACAAACGGCGGGCACGCATTTCCAGGCGATAGAGGCGGGTCTTATCGCCAAGTCAAATCTCGAGAAGATATTGCCGGCAATGAACGACCCCGGTGTCGATTGGGCGGCGAAACCGATCCCTCAACCCCAGGGCTACTACATAGATGGGTTTATGTTCAACATCTTCGGCATCGGGATCAACACGAAGATGGTGCCGCCGGACAAAGAACCCAAGACGTGGAAAGACCTGACCGACCCTTACTGGAAAGGCAAGATGGTCGCGGACTGGTTCGACAGGCTCGGCATCGGCGGCAACTGGTACGTGCTGATGAACAAGTACCCCGATTTTGGCGCCGAATACCTGGACAAGATGGCGAAACAGGAAATAAAGTTCTTGGCGAACCGCGAGAACCTCGTCGCCCAGGGAGAGTACGCGCTGGGTTTTCCACTAAACGGCATGCTCCTGATGCAAATGCCTAAGGGCACACCGGTCAAGTTCATATTCCCGGAGGACGGATACCATTACTCGGCCAGGTCCGGCGGGATAATTGCCAACGCGCCTCATCCGAATGCCGCTATCGTGTTCCTGGAATTCTTTCTCTCCAAAGAGGCCCAGTTAGCCGCGACAAAAGAGGGGCGTGTCCTGGCGAGAAACGATGTCCCTCATCCGATTCCTGAGATGCAAAACATCAAAGGCAAACGGTTGCTGACGTTTGGCGACGATTGGGAGGCGAAGAAGCCAGCGCTATTTGAAGACGCGAAGAAACGCTTCGCCATCAAGTAGCAGCGACCAGTCCCCTCTCCCAGGGGGAGAGGGGACAAGGCTCGTGACCTCGCCAGCTATTTCGTCTTGTCTTAGCTAGTGTGCCTAGCAAGGGCGGTTCGCGAACCGCCTCATAGGCATCAAGTTAAGTTCAATGCCGATTTGAGGAAAACGGCTTGGGACGTGATTAGCGTAGGGGCGAACGGCGTTCGCCCGACACGTGGGTACGCAGATGTGAGAAATCGGCGTGCGCACCGCTGAGGGGGCATCGGGCCGACGTTTTGCACACTGGACAGGCGTCTCGGTCGGATCGAGAGACCGTACGGGCGAACGCCGTTCGCCCCTACTTTATGATGGTCGGACGCCTATGGGCATGAGCACTGCTCAAGTTGATACCCATAGGGCGGTTCGCGAACCGCCCCTACCAGGAGCGCGAGCGACCTCGAAGCGAACTACCTCAACGAGCGGGGGACATAAATGGCAATGCCCGTCGCGGCCCGGTCCGCGGTTGTCTGGTCCCGAACCAGAATATCCCTTTCCTCAGTCTGTGCTGTCGGGCTGCTGCTATTCGTCGCCTTTTTGACCCTGCTGCCAGTGGCAATGGTCGTCTACGCCAGCTTCAACGCCGGCTCCCCTATGCGGCCGCGTGGATTTACCCTGGACGGCTACACGGCCATCTTCACGTCCGCAAGGAATTTGGAGGCAACGTGGACCAGCCTATGGCTGGCCGCCGTTAGAACGGCGACATCGGTGGGTATCGCTACGTTCCTGGCCTGGGTGGTGGCTCGCACGGACACTCCCTTGCGCCGTTTGCTCCATTTCGTGGTGATCGTGAAGTTCTTTATGCCTCCCTTGGCTTTCATAGCCGGCTGGATGTTGCTGGCAGCCCCCAAGTCGGGTTTCATCAACGTCACGTTGCAGAACTTCTTGCCTTTTGTGGACGGACCCGTGCTCGACATCTTCTCTGCCGGTGGCGTCATCGCGGTGTCGACGTTTGCCTCTGTTCCCATCTGGTTCATGATATTGCTGCCGGCCTTCACGCAGATGGACGCTTCGTTCGAGGAATCCTCTAGAATGTGTGGCGTCGGCCCTATTGCCACCTTCTTTCGCGTGACCCTCCCCCTGATTGCCCCAGCCGTTTTTGCGGTGGTCTTGCTTTCGCTGATACACTGGCTGGAGACTTTCGATACGGAGATATTCCTCGGCGCACCAGCGGGGCTATATGTAATCAGCACTGTTGTGTACGAATATGTGCATCAAAGCACCCCGGCCAAATACCCTCCGGCCATGGCCTTTTCGACGCTCCTGATGGTGTTAACCGCGTTGTTAGTCTTCATCTACTGGCTGCGGGTTACCTCGAAGCAGTACCGCTACACCACAGTCACCGGCCGGGGGTACGCTGTTCGTCCAATAAGGTTAGGTCGCTGGAAGTACGTGACCTTGGGGTTAGTTCTGCTCTATTTCTTCGTCAGCACCCTCCTCCCCGGGTTCTTTGTATTGATCGGTCCCTTTATGAAATACGCCGGCGTTTTTGCGGGAGACTGGTTCACCATGGACCATTGGAAGCTCGCTACTACCCCACAGGCCCTGGCTAGCTTCAAGAACTCGCTGCTGCTGGGCTTCTTTAGCGCAACCGGTGGCGCGTTGCTCTACACGCTTGTCAGCTATCTGGCTCTCAGGACAAAGTACGGATGGAGAGGATGGCTGGAGTTCATGACCTGGCTGCCCTTCGCAATGCCGGGGATCGTTCTGGCGCTGGGCCTCCTTTGGGTTTATGTGGGTACCATCCAGTTGCCCTTCCTGGTGATGTACGGCACCGTGCAAATGCTGGTGCTTGCTTGTATCATCAAGCGAATGCCGACGGGCGTGCGCACTGTGAACGGGGTGACCATTCAGATCAGCAAGGAGCTGGAGGAAGCGTCGAGGGTCCACGGGGCGTCCTGGCTCTACACGTTCACCCGTATCTTCATTCCTCTCCTATGGCCTGGAATCGTCTCGGTATGGCTACTAACGGCTGTCTTATCCATCAAGGAGTTGGTAATCATCCTGATGTTGTATAGTGCGCCGACGATGACATTGGCCGTCTACTTCTTCCAGCTTGCGACAGACAGATCGCAGCTATCGCGAGCTCTGATTTTGAGCATGCTGGAGCTGGGTTTGATTATGCTTTTCTGGGTTGCCGCCAAGTTGCTCAGCCGTCGCGGTGGCGGCGTCGCCGCCGGCATGTAGGCGCATCGGTGCCGTACGAACTATCGCAGAAACGTAGGGGCGTCCGCCTAGCACGAAAATAGGTGAACCGCAAAGATCGCATAGAGCGCAAAGGGAACTATTGAGAGTCTTTGCGTCCTTTGCGCCCTTTGCGGTGAACCTCCGTACCCGCCGGCGCTTACGAAGAATATGCCGCGTCAAACAGGAGGCTACGATATGAGCACACAAGAGATCGAATGGGAGCTGGTAAATCCCGAGGGGGTGTGTCAGCCAGAGTTGGCTCCGCTTGCACCTCGTCCTACCAGCCTGGAAGGCAAGACGGTGGGCCTCTATTGGAACGCCCAGGTCGGTGGCAAACAGGTGCTTAACCAGGTGGCCGCTCTCCTAGCCGAAAAAGTAAATGATATCAAGTTCATCAGATATTGGGAGGCAATGCCCGAAACTCTGACGCACATCTCATTTGAGCTTGATGAGGAATTCGTTCAGGCCGTCGTCGACCTCAAGCCCGATATAGTCGTCTTTTCCCAGTGTGATTGAGGAGGTTGCACGTCGCGAGTTGTGCGCGACACGCTGCGCCTCGAGCAGGCCAACATCCCGACCGTTACGATCGTCAGCTCGGACTTCATAGAGCTGGCAAGATACACGTCCTCGAGCCTGGGCATGCCCGATCAGTGTTTTGTGGAAATTCAGCACCCCATCGGTGGATTGTCACCGGATGAGATCGCCGTGAAAGTCCGCCAGGTGTTTCCCGAAATCCTCCACGCCTTGACTGAATGGCGGCCGTCGCCAACCGATGATCGCACGGACAGGTCGCCCTATCCGGCAGAGGTGATAACATTCAAGGGCACCGTGCCCGAGGTCCAATCGCTTTTTCTGGAGCGAGGATTGTCGGTTGGCCTGCCCTTTGTCCCGCCCACCAGAGATCTCGTCAGAGAAATGCTGGCCGGGACGAGCCATTGGCCCGATGAGGTCGTATGGCAGGGCATTCCGCCGCGAATGGGGATCGTCACGGTGGAGCTGGTTGCTGCCTGCGCAGCCATGGCCGGCTGTAAGCCGAGCTACATTCCTGTGCTGCTCGCCGCGCTAGAGGCGATGAAAGATCCTGTGATTAGATATACCCACATAGCCACGACGACTGGCACAGAGAGTCTACTGGTTCTGGTGAACGGCCCGATCGTGAGAGAGATAGAGCTTGCGACCGGCACGGGAGCCGCGGGCCTGTGCTACCACGCCAACGCCTCCATTGGCTACGCCATCGGCCTGATTGCCAAGATCGTCGGTGGGTCTAAGCCGCCGGATAGGGACAAATCCACCATGGCATCTCCGGCCGACCTTCTCCACTATGTCTTCGGCGAGAACGAGTCCGAAAGCCCGTGGGAGTCCTACGCCGTCGAGCACGGCTTCAACAAAACGGACGACGTGGTCACGGTCAAGGGAGTTTATCAGTCCCTCGACGTCAGCGAGCACAATAGTCCTACGGGTGAGGGTATCCTGAACTACACGGCTCGTAGCATCAACCAACCCTATACCTATCCCCTGAGGCACGAGCCTGTTCTCCTGGGGTGGTGTCCTGAGCACGCGGCCGTGCTGGCAAGGGATGGTTACACAAAGGACTCCATCAGGCACTACCTTTGGCAACACGCGCGGTACCCGTCCACTGTCTATGCGGAACCTGCCTGGGAAAGGGGGAAATGCGGCCCCACCGAGGATTTCCCCGACCTGGGGTTTGGCAGTGACACTCTCTTGCCCATAGTAGCCAGGCCAGAGGACTTTCAGATGATCGTTTGTGGTGGTGCAGGAAAACATTCGCAATTCTGGCCTGGCCCAAAGGCAATGGCATCCAGGCTAGTTGATCGGTGGAGATGATATCGAGATCACAGGGAGGAATGACCGTGATTGACCTGACCGAAGAACAAGAGCAAAGGGCCAGGCGTGTGCACAAGGAGGCGACGGTCGTGGACTGCCTTCGCCCTATGCTCGCGTGGTCCGCGCAGTACACCCCAGGCATGAAGGCGAGACTT
>JACQUC010000119.1 GCA_016210495.1 Chloroflexota bacterium | reverse complement strand
GTGGAACAAGGGTGATGCAGAATGACTGCGTGGGAGGCGGATCTGCTGGGAAGATAGTACGTGACGCTGGCGCCGGGGCGGCTGCAACTGCGCTGGTGGTTTCGCAGGCCGAAAACGCAGGCAAAGCCGCCAACGAGATCTGGACGGCGAGAAGTGCGAGTGATGAAGCTGGAGAACTTAGCGAGACACAACCCAGCGAAATCGGCACTCAATCTAAGGCCCCTCCATCAGGTCCACCGAACGCTGAAGCAGTTGCCGCCGCAGCGGCCGC
Organism: Chloroflexota bacterium; assembly: GCA_016210495.1. The sequence goes on along the minus strand of JACQUC010000119.1, from coordinate 50,776 downwards.
GCTGGCTGCAGCCAGCCAGACCCCTCAAGCCCAGTCTTTGCTGCAAAGGCTTGGCTCCGGGCCGCCAGCTCAGGGGTTCAAGTCCTTTGACGCCTTCAAGTACGCGGTTGGCCGTGCCGGGGATGGAAAGGCATGGCACCATATCGTGGAGCAAACACCGGCCAATATCGCGAACTTCGGTGCGGAGCAGTTGCAAAACACACTGAATATGTTGCGGCTGCCTGCCGGCGCCGGGTCCATACACGCTAGGGTTTCGGGTTATTACTCGTCCATCGACTTCCAGACTACGGGTTCTTGGACGATGAGGGTCAGAGACTGGCTGGCCACCAAGAGTCTTGAGTTTCAGTACGATTTTGGGACACAAACAATCCAGAGATTCTTGAACGAGGCACAAGTGGGGCAATGACAAGGAGAAAAGAGAAGACGCAAGCCGACATAGTGAGGCTGTTTGCCGAGTCGGCATCTCGGCATCACCGGGCATTGCTGGCTGGCGATCATAGGAAGGCTAATCGGGAGGCCAAGGCAATGTTCAGTGCATTCGAGGAATTGAAGCTAATGGGCGACGAGGGACGCGAGGCCCTGTTGCCGCTTCTCGGGAGTGAGGACGAGGCCGTCGTGAGCTCGGCAGCAGCAGTTCTACTGCGGTATGCCACAGATGCGGCAACCACAGCACTTGAGCGGGTGGCAAGGAATAAAGGGCTCCTGGGATTTCGGGCTCAACAGGCCCTGCAACGCTGGCGAAAGGGCGACTGGCATCTGGACGAATGACCGCCTGCGTCCTGTGGCCTGTGGGAAGTTCGAGGGTAACGTGCATAAACATCGAGCAGACCTAAGTAGTGGCCATCGGTCTAGCTCTGAACTCGCCCCTACCTGTGTCCTACCACCAACAACCACTTCGCGCTGTGGTTGCAGCGGCTTCTTGTGAGATCACCCGCCACGTCGACCCGCCTGAAGCCGCACTCGGTCAGGAGCGATACCAGCTCTGCTGCCGAGTAGATGCGATGGGAGTATCTTAGCTGGGTGCGGGTATCGCCTTTGATCATGATCCAGCGGTTCTCCAGCCAGCTCCAGTTTTGACTCACCTTGCGCTCCGCCAGCATCAGCACGCCGTCGTGCTCGTTCCAATCGCGCTGCTGGAACACCCTGGCCAGCACCTCTTTGCCCATCAGCTCGATCACGAACGCGCCGCCGGGCTTCAGTGAGCTGTACACGTTCCTCGCCACGCGGCGGTCGTCCTCGGGGTCTTCAAAGTAGCCAAAAGAGGTGAGAGGGTTGACGGCGACGTCGAAGGTGTCCGGCTGGCAACACGTCCTTGCAAGAAGCATGGTGCCGTGTACTCACTCCTGGCGGGTACGCCGTGGGCGGGCAACATCACGAAGCTGCGGGTGCGGATGGAGGGCACGGGCTTCAAGGGGTACGTGAACAACACCTCGGGCACTGCCGCCATTTCGCACTAAACTGACTAGACCGTATCAGCAAAATGGCCGTTCATCCAGCTAGGCGCTTCTTGCCAGGGCCCTTTGCTCGATGGGCAGCGGCGGGGGGACGGCCTGGCCGCAAAGCTTCGCGACGGCGCTAAATCGCGTCGGGCAAACTTCGAGACAGGTGCCACATTTGACGCATTTGTCCTGCTCGATGACGTGGATCTGGTTCCGCGCGCTGATTATGGCCTGCGCCGGGCAGCGCCTGGCGCAAATCATGCAGGCCTCGCACCTGGCAGGGTCGATATAGTACGAGATCACGTCACGGAACAGAATGTCTATCTCTTCACGCGTGAAGTAGGTGTCGTATTCTGCTGGATTCCTCAGAGGTTGCCTCAGCTTCTCTTTCTTGACGATCTTGATATAGGGGACCAGCCTTCTAACATCCGCAAGCTTTAGCTTCAACTGCTCCCGGTCTATTCCTTCACTTTCGCCAAGCGGCCCTAACTCCTTCACCTTCTTGACGAAATCGTTGGTAACCTCGGTGAAGCGGATTCCCTCGCCGGCGGACATGAACTCGATGCTGAGCCGCTCGGGATCGAGCCCGACGTGCTCCATTATTCTTCTACATAGGAGCGCCACGTTTAGCGCGTGATAGTTTCCCTGGGTAACATAGTTACACTCATTCAGGCGGCAACCGCCGATGAATACCCCGTCCATTCCGTTGAAGAAGGCCCGGAGCACGAATTCCAGGTCGACCCTGCCGGTACACATGACGCGAATGAGTCTTATCTCGGGTGAGTATTGCAGTCTGGACACGCCAGCCAGGTCAGCAGCCCCGTATCCTCACCAGTGGCAGACGAAACCCAGTATCTTGGGCTTGAACTTGACTCCTACACTCATAGGTCCTTGTCCTCAGTATCCTCAGCAATCCCTGCTGTTATGGCGTCGAACGAGTTCATGCAACCTCGACTCCTGCCCCTTGCCCCTACACATGCTGCTTTGGTTTCCAATGAGCTCACGCAACGGCGGCCACCGCTTCGGTCTGCCTCAGCATGTCCTCGTCCGGGACCGCGGCGTCTATTTGGGCTAGCAGCGCGGCGTCGGTGAAGTGCTTGAGCTGAATGGCCGCCGTGGGACACTTGGCGTTGCAGAGTCCGCAGCCTTTGCAGAGAACAGGGTTGACTACCGCCTTCTTGCCCTGCCGTGTCTCTCGCAGCTCGATAGCGCCGTAGGTGCAGGCCATAACACACTCGCCACAGCCAAAACACTTATTCTCTGTTACAACGCAAACGGAACCGGAGGCGACGACCGTATCGTGCGAGAGCAGCGCCAGGACGCGACCAGCTGCGCCATAAGCCTGGCTGATCGTCTCCGGTATGTGCTTGGGAGAGTGAGCCATGCCGCAAAGATAAACGCCGTCGGTGCTGAATTCGACTGGTCTCAGCTTGACGTGGGCCTCCTTAAAGAAATCGTCCGGTCCCAGGGAGACCTTGAACATTTGCGATATCTCCTTGTTTCCGGCGGGCGGGATCACCGCGGCGGCCAGGGCAATTATGTCCGCATCTATCTCCAGCTTCTTGCCCAAAATGGAATCCGTGACTGTGACTCTGAGAACGGACTTGCCACCCTCTCTGGCGTGCTCGACCTGAGGCTTGTCCTCGGGCTCCCAGCGGATGAACTTGATATCTTTGCCGGACGCTTCGCGGTAATAGTCCTCTCTGAACCCGTAGGTCCTGATGTCTCTGAAGAGGATGTAGACATCCGTCTGAGGGTTCTTCTCTTTGAGCAACAAGGCGTTCTTGATGGACTCGCCGCAGCAGACACGGCTGCAGTAACTCCGCTCCTCGTTTCGGCAGCCTACACATTGGATCATCACCACGCACTCGGCATTGACGACTTTCTCGGAGCCCTTGACGATCTGCTCCTCGAGCTCCAGGTGGGTCATTACCCGGTCGTCTGTGCCGTACAGGTACTCGGTGGGCTCATACACGTCGGCGCCCACGGCGATCACCGCGGCGCCGTGTTTTATCTCGGTGCGCCCGCGGTCAGACTGCACCCAGGTCACGAAATTGCCGACGTAACCGGTGGCCTCCGTTATGGTCGCTCTGGTGTAGACGTGTATCGCGGGGTGCTTGTATACCTGGCGCCTTAGGTCGGTCAGATAGACCTGAACATCCATCCCTTCCAGGGTGGAGTGAATCCGGCGCCCGACTCCCCCCAGGTCCGCTTCCCTTTCCACCAGGTAAACCTCGTGCCCCTGGTTAGCTATAGAGAGAGCGCAGGTCATCCCGGCGATGCCGCCGCCAACCACAAGAGCCGCCTTGTTCACCGGCAAATCGAACTCCTGCAACGCCTCCAGACGACTGGCTCGGGCCACCGACATCCGGATCAAATCATTGGCCTTCCGTACGGCTTCTTCCTTTTCCTTGGCATGCACCCAGGAGCAATGCTCTCTTATGTTGGCCATCTCGCAGTAATATTGATTGATGCCCGCCTCGCGCAGGGTGTCGCGGAACAACGCTTCGAGGGTTCGGGGACTGCACGCCGCGATAACCACGCGATTGAGCCCTTTTTCTCTCGCCTCATCGGCTATTTCTTTCGCGGAATTGGTGGCGCAGGAGAAGAGCTGTTCCTTGGCAAAGACAACATTGGGCAGGGTCAATGCGTACTCAACGGCGGAGGGAACGTCCACCACCCTGCCGATGTTGGCGCCACAATGGCAGACGTACACACCCACGCGGGGCTCCTCTTGCGAGACATCCTTTTCCAGCGGGTATACCTTTTCTGTGCTAAGCTGCCCGCGCCTGCGGTCGAGGAGCTCACCGCACTGGGAGCCGGCGCCGCTGGCGCTAAGAACCGACTCGGGGATGTCCATCGGACCCTGGAAGGCACCACTGACGAAGATACCGGGCCTGGTGGTCTTCATAGGATTGGAAGACATTACCTTGCAGAATCCGTGCGGATTGAGCTCAACGCCCAGTTTGCGCGCCAGGGCTTTCGCCTCGGCGGGTGGGGTCGAGCCGACGGACAATACCACTATGTCGAACTCTTCAAGGATCACCCCATCGTCGGGTGTCGCGTAACGAATGGTGATGTTCTTGGTTTTTGGGTTCTCTCCGGCTACCGACACGTAGCTGCGGACAAAGCGAACCCCGGGCAGATCCTCGGCCCTGGCAAAGTACCTCTCGAAATCCTTCCCGTAAGAACGAATGTCGTTATGGAATACCGTGCACACCGCCGCCGCGTCGTGCTCTTTGGTCAAAATGACCTGCTTCTGGGTGTAAGTGCAGCAGACGGCCGAACAGTAGCTGTTACCGCCGGGGGTGACCTGCCGAGAGCCGACGCATTGAATCCAGGCTATCTTGTGGGGATGCCGCTTGTCGGAGGCGCGCAGTATCTCACCTTCGTATGGCCCGCTAGCGGACAACAGCCGCTCGTAGTCCATACTGGTTACCACGTTCTGGAACTTCCCGTAGCCGTATTCGTCCCTAACCTCAGGAGAGAATGGCTCGAGGCCGGGGGCGAGAATGATTGCCCCCACATTTATCTCGATCTTCTGCGCATTTTGACGGAAATTGATCGCTTTGTTCTCACACACGGCCTCGCATATGCGACACTTCTTCTCTTTCAGGTACAGGCAGCTTTCGTCGATATAGGTGACCAGCGGAATCGCTTGCGCGAAGTGGATATGAATGGCTTTGTTCGTCGATATCTCTTGATTGAAGCGATCGGGATACCCGACGGGGCAGTTTTCGACGCAGGTGGTACAGCCCGTGCACACGGTCTCGTCGACATACCTGGGCTTTTTGGTCAGCGTGACGTTGAAGCTTCCTGCTTCGCCTGATACGCTGTCGATGTCGGTAAGAGTCAGGACCTCGATGTTGGTGTTCCGGTCGACCTCGACCAGTTTGGGGGAGAGTATTCAAATGGAGCAGTCGTTGGTGGGAAAGGTCTTGTCGAGTTGGGCCATGTGGCCGCCGATGGCAGGTCCCTTCTCGACCAGGTAGACCTTGAAACCCGCATTGGCCAGATCGAGAGAGGCTTGAATGCCGCTGATCCCGCCGCCCACGACCATTACGTCGCCATAGTTATTATGTCCAAGGGTTTTGTAGACCTGCTCTATAAAGAGTTCTCTCGGGATGAAATCGTTTGCCACTGTTACCACCTCAGTCTCTGAAGACGCCAACTTCTTCTAGCTCGTCTATTACCTGTTTGAAGGGGGCTACAGTTTCCACGATAATCTAGCCCTTGTACTCCGGACTAACGTTCTGGCCCTTCTTTGCCATGCGGGCCACGATGTCCATCACCTTGTCCAAGCCGTATTTGTCAACTATCGATTCGACGCCGATCTCGGCGTCCTCTATCTTCGCCTCTTCCTCTTCGACTTCCTCTTCCTTTTCTTCGTAGACGAGGGCATCGTTGATACACCACTGAACGCACCAGGGCAATTCGCCTGGCGGGTTCTCTTCACACATGTCACATTTCAAAGGAAGACCGGAATCGGGCTCGTGGAAGATTGTCCGTGATGGGCAGGCGGCCCGACAGAGACCGCACTCGTCGTATTGCTTGCCGTCGATGGTATACTTGCTCTTTCCCATGCATTCGGACGCAGTATGCTCGCCCGCGTACACAGGAACGTATATGTCTCTTAGTGGCTCAAACATTACCCGAATACGGGACCTCTCGGGGTTATTGCTGCTATATTTTGGCGTTGCGTGAAAGGCGGAGCAGATGACCTCGCACGCCCGGCAGCCGTTGCACTTGTCGACGTCGATCCTGATGAACTTAGTCTTCTTCTTGACCTTGCTCATAACGTCAAAATCCCTCGCTTTGCCAGGTCTTCGGCAACGTAGCCCAGGTCCAATCGCTGTAAAGTCTCTCTGGTGGGAATGCCCTGACTATCCCAGCCCTTGAACTTGTAATATGCGTCCAACAGCGCTTCCTCTAGCTCGGGGAATCTCCTTTTCCAGTGGTCCTCGGGGGGCTTCTCATCGCCACGCCGCAAGCCCCTTCGCACATTGAAGGCCCTGATCAGATTGCGGTTACGGTTGTACACTTCCGTGAGTCCTGCCTGATCCATATCGATCCCGAGCGCCGCCGAGATAATGGCGGGGTAGTTGTGTATATGATAGGGGGGCTTCAGGGGAAACGATGATAGGCCGGCGCACATACCAACCGCGTCGTCAATGTAGTGCATCTTCTCTTGCCAATCGACGATGTCAACGGATATGTCGACGGTTGGGTAATATGGGTTTGAGCGCTCTCCCCTCAGCTCCCAGTCCAGCAGATAACGCTTGAACCGCTCGTCGGGAACTTGGATCCAATCGCTTACGAAGGCTTCTCGCTCTTCCATAGTGGGAAAAGGAGATTGGGGGAACTGGCCTTCGATCTGGGTGATATTGGCCTTCTCGCCGGTGCAATACATGAGGTAGTAAACGGGATTAAGCATGCCAAGCTTGAGCGGCAACTGTTCGTGCTTCTTGATGTTATTATGAGCAAACTCGTGGGCGCCGTTGCCGATCTTCTCCGCCGCCCAGTAAGTGCCGTTGGCGAGCACATCACCGATCCCTTCCCGCCGCACAATCCTGTCCAGTAACCAGTAGAATCTCCCCTCAGTATCGGTCGGCGACCCCGCGAAGTCCTGGTCGGTCAAGATTCCGGCCTCGTAAAGCTCGACGGCAAACGCCAAAACCTGAGGAGTCGAGAAGCCGTCCACGCCATACTCCGTGGCGCGTTGCGCGATTCTGAAGCCGAAATCCAGGTCTGAAAAGGCTGCCATAGTATAGGTAAGCTTCGAGAAGCACTTCATCATATAGGTCGAGAGTCCGGGGACGGAGATGATGGCCCCGCATTTCATGGGACAGTTGAAGCAACTGATCAGCCGCGTCCGCACGCTTTCTTGAGTCTGCCGCCATTTCTCTTCGACATCCTTGGTCCAAAAGTCCTTTTTGCGAACGCGGGAATTACCCCACATAAAATTGGTGGTGTGCCATTCCTCGTCGACGTGTTTCATCTCTTGCGGCGAGCCGAGCCCCCGCAAAATGGGCATTACCCCTGGAATCGGACGTTCTTCTCGGTACTGGATATATTTCAGCACTTCATTGCAGAGTTGCATGAATTCTGCCGGTCGGGCGACGTTGATGTCTTTTGTGCCACGAACGGCTATCGCCTTGATCCCTTTGTCTCCCATAACGGCGCCGAGGCCGAGGCGGCTGGCACTGGACCGGCCGTGCTCGATAGAGGCCAGATAGACCCGGTTTTCGCCGGCCAGGCCAATAGCAGCCACCTGGACTTTCGGGTCGTTCAGCTCCTGCTGGATGAGCTCAACGGTTTGGACCGCGCCTTTACCCCGCAGATGCGACGCATCGCGTATCTCGACCTTGGTGTTGTTTATCCATAAGTAGACTAGATCGGGGGACTTGCCGCGAATGATGACCTTGTCATAGCCGGCGCGCTTCAATTCCGGAGCCAGAAATCCCCCCATCAGCGAATAGCCCATCAGCAAAGTCTGAGGGGAGACGGTAGAAACAATGGTACGGTTAGCACCGATGGCGGTTGTGCCACACAAAAGACCAGTGCCGAATATGAGGGGGTTGTCGGGCGCGAAGGGTTCAGTCTCAGGTGGAACCCTATCCCATAATACCCGGGTGTTAGTGCCCAGCCCCCCCAGATGAAGCTCGGTTAGCCTTGGGTCAGTCTCTACCCTCTCGACGTTTCCGTGGGATAGGTCAATCTCCAGATTGTACCCTGTCTCTGCGTACCTCATCGGATTAGCCCCTCTCGGTATCTCGGCAAGCGAAGTACAGCATGCAACGGCAAATCATATGGCGAAAAAACGCAGGTCGTCAGATTTCCGACACATACTATATAGTACGCGGATGGCATTTGTCAAGCCTGCGGGCTCTTTGAAAGACACCGAACAAAGCATTGACAACCCATCGGACTTGTACTATGATGCGTTTGTGTCATTTACTTGACGATATACAATTTTGTGACATACGTTCGCGAAACCATTGATTCTTGCGCGGTCAGACATCCCCGGGAAGGGGTGGCTTCAGATTCTGATCGTTTGCCGCGAGATGGGTGGGTACACATTGCCCAAGGAAACACCATCCGGAGGTTATTAAAGAGGGATGTCAACAGTCGAGCAGTTCCAGTCCTGGCGAGACAACCGCCACGACTATGCCAGGGAATGGAAAAAGAAGACCGGCGGCAAGGTCATCGGCTATTTTTGTACCTACGTGCCGGAAGAGATTATTTACGCAGCGGGAATGCTACCGGTTCGCATTCTTGGCAGCCACGAGCCCCAGGACGTCACCGAGCCTCACATATTCAGCATGTTTTGCCCGTTCTGCCGCGACTGCCTGGCCCAGGGTTTGAAGGGCAGGTTCGACTACCTGGATGGCATCATGATTGCCCAGTCGTGCCTGCACATCCGCCAGGCGTTCACAAGCTGGAAACATCACATTCCCGTCGATTTTAGCTACTACCTTCCTATGCCCCACCACGTTCAGAGCCCGTCGTCCAAGCCGTTCCTGCTGGGCGAGCTGGAGCAGTTTAGATCGGCCCTCGAGAGTTGGTCGGGCAAAAAGATCACCGACGAGGCGCTGGGCGATGCCATTGAAGCAACCGACGAGAACCGGCGCCTGATGAAGCAAGTGTACGAGGCCAGGAAGGCCGATAACCCCCCCGTTACCGGCCTGGAAGCTCTCTACATGGTGCTGGCAAGCCAGATGGTCGATAAGAAAGAGCATAGCGCCACGGTAACCCAATTCCTCGAGGAGCTACCGAAGCGGAAACTAAATCGCCAGGCCGGTACCAGACTGATGATCGTGGGCAGCGAGGACGACGACACCCAGTTCTTCCGGATGGTCGAGTCCGTCGGCGCAACCATCGTCGTGGACGACCACTGCACCGGCACCAGGGCTTTCTGGGATGAGTCCAAGCCCACCGGTAATCCGCTCCAGACGATCGCCAATCGCTATGTCGACAGAACGCCTTGCCCCACCAAGGACTGGCCGCAGCGCCTCAGATTCGATCGCATTCTGGAGTTCGCGAAGGGCTGGGATGTCAAGGGGGCGATCATCATTCAGCAGAAGTTCTGTGACCCGCACGAGTGCGATATCCCACCGCTTACTTGGAAGCTGAAGGACAATGGCTTTCCCAGCCTGTTCCTCGAGTTTGACGTCACCGTGCCCTACGGCCAGTTCCGAACGCGCGTGGAGGCTTTCCTCGAGACCCTGGGCGAAGAGGATTTGTTCTAAAGAAACTTGGATTTCGTCGGCTAGCGCTCGTATTAAGTGAGGGATTTTCGTGAGCGAAACAAGGAGATATCCGACCAAGCCCTTGGAATGCTGGAACAAAGCTAAGGAGTTGCGGACGAAGTACTACAAAGTCTACGCGGAAGAGGGGCATCTGCGTTGGGCCGGCAGCACGTGGGCATTCGACTCGCTCCTCGCGGGGTTCGGCAGAGACGTCGTCCATATCACGGGCGAGCCCTATGGCGCCAGCGTGGCCTTCAATCGGCCTTTTGCGCTGAAGTGTCAGGAAGCGGCGGAGGCGAGGGGCTGGGCCCGCGACCTGTGCTCCTACCTGCGCAACTACTTCGGCTCGATGTATCTGAATGAGTACAACTTCGGCGGCAAGTGGCCCAAGGCTGACTTCTGCTTTACGTCGCAGATCTGCTGCACCCACACCAAATGGTATCAGCACGTGGCCGAATACGAGAAGATTCCCTACTTTGCCATCGACGTAGCATCCGGCCCTTCGCACGAGATGAACGACCGCAGGGTGCAATACCTGGTCGACCAGTTCAACGAGGCCATCGAGTACTTCGAGAAAGCCCTGGGTCGCAAGTATCAGGACGAGCTTTTGATCGAGGCCCTCGACAGTGAATTCCGTTCGGCCTCCGTCTGGGCCGATATCTGTGCGCTCAACAAGGCCGTGCCGGTGCCGCTGGATGAGAAGTCGATGCACTCACTTTACGTGTTCGGCACCATCCACAAGCACGACAAGGAAATGGCCGACTTCTACGAAGAGCTGCGCGAGGAGGTTAAGGACCGGATCGCCAACGGCATCGCCGCCGTCGCCAACGAGCGCTGCCGGTTGATCACCGACTCGCAGCCACCCTGGGGCTTCTTAAACCTGTATCGGTATCTGCAGAAGTTCGGCGCCGTCTCCGTCGGCAACCTCTACGTCTATGGTCTCGTCGGCATCTGGGAAGACCAGCCGGACGGCTCCTGGGGCGCCGCCAAAACGCCCGCGCAAAAGGGCGTCGAAATCAAGACGCGAGAGCAGGCACTATGGGAAATGGCCAAGTGGAACCTACGCAAGCCTCTGTGGCAGCACTTCTACGATCCTCAACTGAAGACCGATATGCAAATCAGGATGGCCAAGGAGTGGAAACTGGATGGCGTCATCCTGCACTACAACCGAGGCTGCGAGGGTACGTCCATTGGCATCGCCGAGAATCGTTTGGGGCTGATGAAAGCCGGCATTCCGGTTATGACTTACGAAGGCAACATGGGGGACGAAAGAGAGTTCGACGAGACGCGCGTGTTCGCGCGAATCGACGCTTTTATGGAAAGCATGAATTTCGATAAGATGGAAGACTAGTCTGTGCTAAGACGACTGACGTTTAGGGAGGATTCAACATATGGCAACCGCTGGCATTGACATAGGTGCCAAGACGATAAAAGTGGTTGTTTTGGAAGATGGTAAGCTGATTGGCAAGAGCCTGGTGCAAGGGGGGCTGGACCAGAAAGCATCGGCGGAACAGGCCCTCACGGACGCACTGGCTGAAGCGGGCATTGCCAGGGATAGGGTGTCGCGCATCGTCGCTACCGGCGCGGGCCGCAAGTATGCACCTTTCGCCGACGACGACGTGACCGAAGTGGGCGCCGACGCCCGGGGCATCGTCTACCTGATGCCTTCAGTGCGGACTGTCATCGACGTCGGCGCCGAAGAAGGTCGCGGTGTCAGGGTCGACACCAGGGGCAAGGTCGTCGACTTCGTGGTCAACGAAAAGTGCGCTGCCGGCGCAGGCACTTTCACCGAGGCGATGGCCCGCGCCCTCGAGGTGAAGCTTGAAGAGTTGGCGCAGATCGCGCTCCAGTCCACCAACTCCGTGCCGATGAACGCCCAGTGCGCTGTGTTCGCGGAGTCCGAGGTGGTTTCCCTCGTGCACTCGAACACCTCGAAACAGGACATCGCGCGGGCCATTCACGACGCCATCGCCAGCCGCATCATCTCGATGGTGCGTCGCGTGGGAGTGGAAAACGACGTGGCCGTTATCGGCGGGATGGCGCGAAATCCTGCCTTCGTCGCGGCGATGGAAAGGGGCTTGGAATCCAAAGTCCTGGTGCCGGAAGATTGCGAGTACATCAGCGCCCTTGGGGCCGCCGTCGTCGCGGCGTCCTAAGGCCGAAACAACCATAGGAGTTCTGAAATGGCCAAAGAATATTGGAGATGGACAGAATATAACTGGAAGGCACCCGACAAGGATTGGAAAGCGGGTAACGTCATCAGCGCCGGCATCGACGTCGGCTCGGTTAGCTCGCAGTGCGTCATTATGGTCGACGGCGAGCTCTATGCCTATGCCAGCATGCGGACCGGCTCGAACAGCCCGGATAGTGCCCAGAAGGCGCTCAACTGGGCGCTCGACGGAACTGGCTTGCAGCAGTCCGACGTCCAGTACATCGTCGGCACCGGCTATGGACGCGTCAATATCCCGTTCGCCAACCGCGCTATCACCGAGATCGCCTGCCACGCCCGAGGCGCCAACTTCATGTATGGGCCTGCGGTAAAGACATTACTGGACATGGGCGGCCAGGACTGCAAGGCTATCCGCGTCGACGAGAAGGGCAAGGCAACCGCGTTTCTTATGAACGACAAGTGCGCCGCCGGGACAGGTCGCGGCATGGAGGTTTTCGCCGATCTGCTGGCTATTCCCATCGAAGAGATCGGCCAGCTATCCCTCACCGTGGAAGAGGAACCGCCCCCCGTCAGCAGCACCTGCGTTGTCTTCGCGAAATCGGAAGCCTCGGGCCTGCTGCGCGAAGGGTGGCCCAAGAACAAAGTGCTTGCGGCGTACCACTCGGCGATGGCGCACCGGGTCGTGACCCTGCTGGAGCGCATCGGCGTCGAGCCCGAGTTCGCCATTACTGGCGGCATCGGTAAGAACCCTGGCGTGGTCCAGAGAATCGAGCGGGAGCTGGGCGTCAAGGCGATGGCGCCCAAGCTCGACACCCAGATCGCCGGCGCGCTCGGCGCCGCGCTTTTCGCCAAGGCGCTCGTCGACAAGGGCACCAAGGTAGCCTAACAACTCGAGGTGAAACATGCTTGCTAACTATGGCTACAAGGATGGCTCAGGGGAGTTCTTCATCACCATCGACACCGACAAGTGCGATGGCTGTGCCAAGTGTGTGGAGGCTTGTCCGTCGGGCGTACTGGAGATGATCGTCGACGATTACGACGAGAACGTGGCCGCCGTCACGGACGAGCATCGCAAGAAGATCAAGTATAGTTGTGCCCCTTGCAAGCCGATTAGCGGGCCAAGGGAATTGCCCTGCCAGGTGGCCTGTGCGCCAGGCTGCATAGCCCACTCCTGGTAACGGTGCAGAAAGAGGATGCTGTAAAGGCTGGAAAAGTTATTCTTTATCCAGCCTTTAATCTCAGAGGGGGGAGATGCTGTCGCATATGGACACAGTCACCTTAACTATAGATGGTATCCAAGTGCGTGCCAAAGATGGTACGTCGGTGCTCGACGCCGCTCGCGCCGCAAACATATACATCCCAACTTTGTGCTCCCATCTTGACCTGCCATCCGCCGGTGTCTGCGAGCTGTGCGTCGTGGAGATCGGTGGCACGAAAGATCTGCCGGCCGCCTGTGAGACGCCGATTCGCGAGGGCATGGTCGTGCAAACCGGCACGGCGAACGTCCAGGCGTTGCGGCGCGACAACCTCGCCAAGATACTCGCCACGCACCCACACGCCTGCCTCATATGCGCCCAGCGGCAAGGTTGCAGCCGGACGCAATGCTCGAGCAACGTCGCCGTCCCGGAGCGCTGCTGTGATAAGTTCGGGCGCTGCGAGGTGCAGAAGGTAAGCGAGTACATCCGCATCAAGCAAGATACACCCCGCTTTATCTTCCCCGGCTTGCCGATAATTACCGACGAGCCATTGTTTACCCGCAACTACAATCTTTGCATCGGCTGCACTCGCTGCGTGCGCGTTTGCCGTGACGTCCGCGGCGTAGGAGCCGTTGGCGTCGTCTATCGCGGCGAGGAGCGAATAGTGGGACCCATCGGAGGACCGGGCATGCGGGAATCCGACTGCCGCTTCTGCACCGCCTGTGTGGAGGTCTGCCCTACCGGCGCTCTGCTGGACAAAGACCTGAAGGCTGGCGATCGCGAGGCTGTTTTGGTTCCTTGCAAGAGCGCCTGCCCGGCGGGCATCGAAGTGCCGCGCTACGTGGGCCAGATCTCGTCTGGCAAGTACTCGGAAGCAGTCGCCACCATCAGGGAAAAGGTCCCGTTCCCCGCCGTGCTCGGCCACGTGTGTTTCCATCCTTGCGAGACGGAGTGCCGGCGCCGCGCCGTGAACGAACCGATAGCCATATGCTCGTTGAAGCGGTTCGCCGCGGAGCACGACGACGGCGTCTGGAAGACAAGACTGAAGCCCGTCACTCCGACGGGCAAGCGTGTCGCCGTCGTCGGTTCCGGTCCGGCCGGCCTCACAGCCGCATACTTTCTGGCCAGAAAAGGCCACGCGGTGACCGTCCTCGAGGCGCTGCCGGAACCGGGAGGCATGCTGAGAACAGGCGTGCCCGCATACCGCCTCCCAATTGAGGTGCTGAAGCAGGAGATCGACGAAATCGTCGCCCAGGGCGTCGAGATCAAGACCAATGTCGCCATTGGCCGCGACGTGGCACTGCACGACCTGCGCGAGAGGCACGACGCCGTGTTCCTGGCGGTGGGTGCACAGTTGAGCCGCAGGCTGAACATCGATGGATCGCAGCTTGACGGCGTCCTTTGGGGGCTGGACTTCCTGCGCGACGTCAGGCTGCGACGAAATCCCGAGGTGGGACCGAGGACGGTCGTCATCGGCGGTGGCAACGTGGCCATCGACGTCGCTCTGACGGCTCTGCGGGCCGGTGCATGGCAGGTTCAACTAGCCTGCCTCGAATCCCGCGCCGAGATGCCGGCGTTCGAATGGGAGATCCAAGAGGCCATCGAAGAAGGTGTTGTCCTCAACTTCTCCTGGGGACCAAAGCGCGTCTTCGGTGACGGCGGCAAGGTGAACGGCATAGAGTTGGTGCGCTGCACGGCCGTCTTCGATGCCGACAGGAGGTTCAATCCCACCTTCGATGAATCGGTTACCACCGTGCTGGCGGCCGACACCATCATTTTGGCTATAGGCCAGGCAACGGACCTGTCGTTATTGGAGGGAAACAGCAGGGTAGAAACCGTTAGAGGCTCAATCGGAGTCGATGCCACCACGTTGGCGACTGGCGCACCGGGAATCTTCGCCGGCGGTGAGGCCGTGAGGAGCCCTTCGACAGTGGTCGAGTCCATCGCCGCCGGCCGCAAGGCCGCGATGTCTATAGATCTGTACCTGGGCGGGGACGGGAACATCGAGGAAAAGCTGGCCCAATCGAGCAAGCCCAACCCTTACCTCGGAAAGGTAGAAGGCTTCGCGTATTTGCCACGCGCCACGATGCCAACCCTACCCCTCGACGAACGGGTGAATAGCTTCGCCCGCATCGACCTTGGGTTCGACGAAGCCGCCGCCGTCACGGAGGCCAAGCGCTGCTTGAGGTGCGGTCTGCGGCTCCAGATATCTCCGCCGTTCCTGCCGCCCGAGGAATGGCTGGAGTTCGATGCCAAGAACGTTGCCAGCATGCCAGACGTCGAAGGAGCCTACGAGCTGCTAGACGCCGACAAGATGGTCATCTACATCGCCGGCACCATCAACCTGCGACAGGGCATGGAAGAGCAACTGCAAAGCAACGCCAAGGCTCGCTACTTCCGCTACGAGAAGGACCCAATGTACACCAAGCGGGAGAGCGAGTTGCTTCAGCGCTTCCTGCAAGAACACGGCCGGATGCCCGAGGGTAACGATGAGCTAGACGATCTGTTCTAAGATCGTGCCCCGGCTCGCCCTCCCGTAGCCGCACCCTTCAGGGTGCGCCGGGCCGTTCGAGTGCCGAGGACCTACCGCAATCGTGGGCACCCCGTCTTGCGAGGCCGTCTCCGCCGCGCCCGGCCCGGCTGACGTCACATATTGCCGTGGAAATGCTAACCCTGAGTTGATATACTCTGGTGTGTATTCATCCAGCTACAAGGAGACATCGTGGACCGACAACTGCGGGACCTCTCTCTACACGACCTTTTGGAGGCGTATTCCGCGCCGGCGGTGGCGCCGGCAGGCGCGAGTGCCGCGGCACTAACGGGCGCTTTGGGTGCGTCATTAGTAGTGAAGGTAGCGCGCATAACACATCGCAGGCTCGCGCCGGGGCCGGATAGAGATCACGCGCTGGCCGTGGCGGACAAGGTGGGACGCTTTCGCCAGATGCTAGAAGATATCGTGGACCAAGACGTCGAGGCCTATGCGCGGGTAGTGCGCTTGAAAGCCAAACCAAACCGACATTCCAACCAGCAAGACATCGAGCGCGCCCTGAAGACCGCGACGCTCGTCCCCGGGGCAATGGGAAGGGCGGCTGTGATCTGCGTTAACTCCGCCGCAGAGCTCGTCGAAATAGCTCATCTGCCCGCACTATCGGATCTTGGAATGGGCGCGCGGTTGTGCCTTACCGCGGCGGAGATCTCCCTTATGACTGTCCAACACAACCTGAGCCAGATAGCCGACGAGTCCTTCCGCCAGAAGATTCTGGGCCGGCTGGACTTCTTTGACAATCGGTCGGCTACGCTGGACACGATACTAGCAGCCATCGGTCGCCGAACCGGCGTCCCGTAGCCTTCCCGCGACAGAGGGCGCCAGCCATCAAGATTTCGGTCCGTAGTCCGACCCACCGCCGCCCTGGTGCCCGGTGACGCCAATCATATCCCGGTAGGCAAGCTCCCCTCCGTACCAGCCCGTGATCACCAGAACGCCCGCGGTAATAGCTGATAGGATCAGCCCGGAAGCCAGCAAGCTCCCAGTCAGAGCCGGGTTCGCAAGTCGCAGCACCACGTTGCTGAGAGCCAGCAATATGGCCAGTACGTTACCGACGGCGTGAATCCAGCCATAAGTGTGCTCGCGCGGGCGCTGGAGGGTGAAGAAGTCGATCGCGCCGGCGACGCCCGCGGCAAGGCCCGTCACCAGTCCTGCGGCGATCAGCCAGAAGGAAAACGTCGCCCACGACGGGTCGCCCGTGGCCAGGTGAACAAGATCGGTAACGAGGGCGCTAATAAGCAACGTTATCGGAAACGGAACCAGCATGGGGTGTATGGGATGTCCCGCAATCGCGGCTGTGCTTTCCACGCCGCGTGTATGATCCTGGTTCATTGCACTTTCTCCCGTACTGTTCGTGAAAGCTGTTCACAAAGTGCTTCGGGCTGAGACGCGAGCACTTGCCTAGCCGCGCCCGCATCTTGGCCAGCGACAAAGAAGACTGTTGCTAATCAGTCCTCTCGCCATCAATGAGTGCAAGATCAATGCCAGCGGCCTAGGTTGTGGAGGAGCTTGCGGTCTGTGCGAGAAAGAGTTTCGCTGCCCTAAGGGCAGCCTGATGATTTCGATACCAGCCTGTGAATAGCTCTCGCTCCAAGCCGGCCAAGCTCACTTGAGCGACCCGATACTCGGCTTTGCGCCAGGGCCACAGACCAATCTTGGCGCTAATCCTGGTCACGCGAAGGCCCTCGCCATTTGAAGACGCGTGTTTGGACCGAGAATCGCCTGACATCTACAACCCCCTTGACTGCTACCGCTTTCCACGCTGTCGACAAACAGATCGCCACGACGGGTTGCCGTGGAAAAGCAAGTCAGTGATTCAACTACAGAAGGGGTTATCTCACGTGATATCAGAAAAAGTGCAGAGCTCCTGGCCGAACGAACTTTCCCGAGCCCGGAATCGAATACAGCAAAGCAATTCGGACGCCACGGATTCCCTAGGATATGATCAGAATACCGCAAGTTGGTTCGTCTGTCAAGAAGTTTGCCGCAGCACGCAGCGTTGCGCAAGACTGACAGGCAAATAGCTCGACCAGGCATGAACTACCCGTATGGGTAGTTTATGCGCGGGTTCGTTCGTGGTATCGTTTCAGCATTCGGTTGGTTCATCGTGGCACCATAGTCAGGAAAGCGGTCCCGATCGCCGACACGCGTTACCGACGTCGTGGCGACGAAGGACCGTGCCGTTGCTCGCGGAATCACTATCAAAATCGCGCAGGGGGAACGCTTCCACATGATACTGGTTGTTGGTGGCATGGGATTCCTCGGCTGTAACCTCGGTCGCTACCTGGCGGAAATCGGGCAGACCTGCGTGCTCACGCGGCACAGAACCTCCCGCATCCCCGGCTTCCTGGAACTGTACCCTTGATCGCTCTGGCGAGATGTGGTCTAATGATATGCTCAGAGCGGCGCAACAGCCTTTGGCGCTTAGCACGCTACAACATCGGGCTCCGAGTTGGTGGCGCCGCGGGAGGGCGAGTCGTTGTCTAACGTCTTGATGGAGGCCGTGGAGGTATCTCGGTGAGTACATTTCAGCGGGAAGCACAAGAATTGATTCCTACCGTCTGCAACCTGTGTTACGGCTCCTGCTCTATCCTAGTGCGCAAATCGGACGGCGTAGTGGCCAAGATCGAGGGAAACCCGGCGAGCCCCATTGGCAACGGGCGGCTTTGCCCGAAGGGCGTGGCCGGCATTATGACGATCTACGATCCAAATCGCGTCACCTTTCCCTTGAAAAGAACGAATCCGGAAAAGGGCATCGGCGTCGACCCCCGATGGGTGGAGATCACCTGGGAGGAGGCCCTCGACACTATTTCCGAGCGCCTGATCAAGGTGCGATCTGAGGACCCGCGGAAGCTGGTTATGCAGGTCACGACGACCTGTTCTAACTCTTTACGCCACGTAGCTCGCGCCTTCCTCGGTGCCTTCGGCTCGTCCAACATCTGGGCCGCCGGGGGTGGCGTTCATTGTGGCAACGGGGCGCACAAGATCGGCGGGATGATTCACGCTTCCTGGTCTGCAGTGCCCGACTTCGACTACTGCAACTACGCGATCTACTTCGGCACCAGCAAGGGGCACTCGGCCGGCCACGTGGCCAACGTTAACGCCCAAAAGGCTGCCGATGCTCGGGCCCGAGGCATGAGGATCGTCGTCGTCGACCCGATGTTGGGCTCTGCCGCATCAAAGAGTACCGAATGGATACCGATCAGGGTAGGCACGGACGCGGCGCTAGCTTTGTCGATGGTGAACGTGCTGCTCAATGAGCTGGGGATCCACGACGTTCCGTATCTCAAGAGCCGCACGAACGGCCCGTATCTCATTAAGCCGGATGGGCTTTACGCACGAGATCCGAAGACAGGTCGTCCTCTCGTATGGGATGTCGCCGAGGGGGTGGCGAAGGTTTTCGATGACCCTGGCCTCAACGACGTGGCCCTGGATGGAAAGTACGATTGGAAAGGAGTGGAAGTCACCACTGCCTTTCGATTGCTCAAAGAGCACGTGAGGAAGTTTACCCCCGAGATGGCCGCCGAGATAACGACAGTGCCGGCGCCCACTATCCGCCGTCTGGCGCAGGAGTTCGGTGAAAACGCGCGCGTGGGAAGCACCATCCGGCTCGACGGGAAAGAGCTGCCCTATCGGCCCGCAGCGGCGATCTACTTCCGTGGCGCCCAGGGTCACAAGAACTCTATGTTCAACTGCCTGTCTATCGCGCTTTTGTCGCAGATCGTGGGGGGCGCCGACGTTCCTGGTGGCACTCTGGGCTTCAACCCGGCCAGCTTCGGCCATCCCGAAACAGGACGCCCGTACTACGTTCCAACCTCGGATTCGGATGGGCTGATGATCACGGGCGCCTGGCTCTCACCGAACAAGCCTTATCCCCCCCACGAGCCTGGACGGCCGTATTCCATGGGCCTGCTGGAGCTTTTCCCGCTAGGGCAGACATCTTCTCTTCTCGGATCCGCCGACCAGGAAGAGCTATGGCAAAAATGCGGTTTGCCTTACCGCCCAGAGATCATGATCAACTGGGGTGCGAACTCGCTAATGAGCGTGGGCAACGCAAACACCATCGCCGAAAGCTTGAAGAAACTCGCGTTTGTCGTATCCTTTGACCTATTTCTCAACGAGTTTACCGACTTCGCGGATATCGTCCTGCCAGACACGAACTATCTGGAGCGCTACGATCCCTACCCCAACCCGTTGATCTTCAGCCACCCCGCCGGTATGGGGGAGTGGGGCTGGCCTATCTCCCAGCCGGCGATGTCGCCGCCAGGTCAGGCAAGGGGCTACGGCGACGTCATGATCGAGCTAGGAGAACGGGTCGGCCTGCGTGATGGGATGAACGCCAGCTTGAATCTCAGCTTCGAGCTGAAGGAACCCTACTCGCTCGATCTGCAAGGGAAATACAGTTGGCCCGAGATCTGCGACCGAACCCTCAAAACGAACTTTGGGGCGGAGCGCGGCCTGGAATGGTTTGAGCGGAACGGGATCATCAAGTGGCCAAAGCGGGTCGAGGAGGTCTACTGGCGCGCCTTCGTCGACGTGAGAGTGCCCATCTACATGGAGCATTTCAAGAGGCTAGCCGCACCCGTGAGAAACCTGGCCGAAAGATTCGAGATCGACATCGACTTTGCGTACTACGAAGCGTTGCCAGACTGGCTTCCTTGCCCGTCTCATCAGGTTAAGGACCCGCAATTCGACCTTTACGGCATCTACTATAGAGACGTGCTTCACACCAATTCCTTTACGTTGGAGAATCCCTGGTTGGATGAGGCGGCGACGATGAATCCCTATTCCTACCTGGTTTCCGTCAACGCATACACGGCTAGGAAGAAGGGGCTCAAGGACGATGATCTACTTTGGATTGAGTCGGTAAAGGGCCGCCGGATCAAAGGACGGGTCAGGCTGACAGAGTCGATGCATCCAGAGGCGCTGGCTATTGCCGCCTGTGCCGGTCACTGGTCTCCCAATCAGCCAATAGCCCGTGGTAAGGGCGTCTTCTTCAACGATCTTCTGGAAATCGATCTGGACCACGTTTGCCACGCAAACCTGAATTTGGACTTGTGCGTCAAGGTCAAGATATACAAAGCGGATCGTTAGCATAAAGGCGTGGAAGTTCGCAATGGTGCCACAAACACAACTGAGGCACTCAGACGGAACGCCGCTCGCTCGTACGAAGTGCTAGCCATGACAGGCATTAGCCCGCCGGGCTGAAAACTAGAAGACCCTATGTGAGATGATGATGGGTCACCGCTTGACAAGGCGCAACAGTAGATCGTAAAATCCCTTGGACGGTGGGCGGCAGGGCAGCATTAGATTAGCCCAGAAAACCGTCGGAAATGACTCCAAAAACCAAGACCGGCGAAGACACGATAGCTGCTGCGACCACCTTTGTAGACAGACTATGCCCACCGGCTGCATCGCCAAGCAAGGCTCGGTAGAGGCATCAGCAATGAATGGAATGCCAAATTGCTGGGTCAAATCACAATCGACTGGCGTAAGGGAGATGATTCGACGTGATTCTCGTTGTTGGTGGCATGGGTTTTCTTGGCTGTAACCTCGGTCGCTACCTGGCGGAAATCGGGCAGACCTGCGTGCTCACACGGCACAGAACCTCCCGCATCCCCGGTTTCCTGGAGCCCCACGTCGGAAAACAAGTGTACATCGCCCCTTGCGATATGAACGACCGCAGCCAAGTCGAGGCTCTGGTACACGAGCACGCCGTGACTAGCATCATTCACGCCGCGCACGCCGGCTTCTACCACGATGCTGAAGGACTGTACAACGTGGCTTACGCGAACATTGTCGGCACGCTAAACGTGCTGGCCGTTGCCACCCCCAACCGCCTTCGGGTCACCCTTGTGAGCTCAATGATGGTTTACAAGGGACTGCCTGCTCCCTGGAGTGAAGATGTGCCTGTAACCTTTGACGCTCAATCGACGGCATCCTGTAAGCGTGCCGCGGAGAACGTTGCACACCTCTATCGGGTGGAGCAAGGCTTGGATTGCCGCATCGTACGTCCGTCCGCTATGTACGGCCCGAATTACAGCTCAGGGCGAAATCCCGCCTTAGCCATGGTTGAGGCCGCGGCGGCCAGGCGCTCGATCGAGCTCCCCGGGGCCAGCGCCCATGCTGGCTACGACTACGTGTTCGTGCGCGACGCCGCGCGTGCCATCGCGGAGGTACACGTTGCAGATAGCCTGCCTCACCACATTTACAACATTGGCGGTGGGCGGTTTACCACCAATCAGGATTTCGCCGACGTGCTCACGCGCTCGAGAGGCATCTCGCTTAAGTTCGGCGATGCTTCCGCGCAGCCCGATGGAGGATACTCGAACCTGGATCGCATTCGACGCGATCTTGGGATCGTCCCGGAATACGATGTTGAGCGAGGAACGCTGGACTGGCTGCGATACGTGGAGTCTGGTGGCCAGGCCTACCTGGACAACTGAGATAAGGCGAGGCACGTCACCCCAAATCCTCGCGCCAACGGTTGATCGCGGCACTGCTCGTCCGGTTTCCGCTGGCGAAGTCCTGCACGACCGCGCCGGTCTTCTCGAGAAGTAGAGATGACATACCCCAGCGACGAGCGGCAGGAACTCGCTTAGGAGGTCAACCCGTGAGGGATAGGACAACTCAGGTAAAGCTGGAGGTGCTCAGTCCGCTCAGCAAGCAGCGAGAGGTTGAAGCGGCCAATGCACCGCGCCTCGCCACTTTGGAGGGCAAGACCATTTGCGAGCTTTGCTCTTCGCAAGGCTGGAGGGCTGAAGCAACGTTCCCGGTCATCCGTGAGCTGCTGCAGAAGCGCTATCCTACCAGCAGGATCGTTCCCTACACGGAGTTTCCTCACCGATCTGGTGGCGTCGATACATACGAAATCCCCGTCGACAGGATCGGCGCAGTGTTGAGCGAAAAGGGCTGTGACGCACTTATCGTCGGCAACAGCGGCTGAGCGTGCGCCGGACAGGGCAGCACCGTGAGTGCAGCAGCAGAGAAGGCGGGAATCCCCGCCGTGTCGATCGTTACGGCAGAGTACGTGGAGCTCGCCAGGTTTGTGGCGGGCTCACAAGGCATTCCCTCCGTAGCCACAGCCGTGATTCCGCACGAGGTAATGTCAGGCGCCATCCAGGATGTTCGCCCCTCTTGTGAGGCAGCGGTCGACCAGATCATCCACGCGCTGACTGGTTGGGGCTCGCCGGAAGTTTCCGGAAAGAGCGTGGCGCAGGAAGTGCTCGTGTTCGAAGGCAAGGATTACCAGGATGCTGCGGACAGGATGGAAAGCCACTTCCTGGCGCAGAAGTGGAGCGACGGGCTGCCGCTCGTACCACCGACAAGAGAGCGTGTGGAGTGGATGCTGAGCGGCATGGACCCTCCCCGTGATACCGTTCTGGCCGTGGGTTTTGAGCCACGGTTCGGGCTCATTACGGTCGAGAACGTTGCTGTTAACGCGGCGATGGCCGGGGGTAGGCCGGAGTATATGCCGGTCATCCTGGCAGCGGTGGATGCGCTGGAGAAGGCAGACCGCGCCTTGATGCGTCTGCTGAATGGCTCGACATCGAATTTTGGCCCTCTCCTAATGATAAACGGCCCCATTGCCAGGCAGCTGAACGTAAACTCGTCCTATGGCATGATGGGGCCAGGCTGGAAAGCCAATGCCACTATCGGGCGCATCGTCAATTTGCTGCTGACTAACGGAGGCGGGGGCCATTCCGGACCAGCAGGGAACCCCACCGTGCAAGGCTTTCCCGCTCGATACAGCTGGTGTTTTGCAGAGAACGAAGAAGCGAGCCCATGGAAGCCTTTTCATATGGAACTGGGATTCGATAAGGGCGACAGCACCGTGACCATTATGGCAGCCAGGGGCATGCAGCCCATCCACCTTCGTCCACCGGCCGAGCGAGTTCTTGGCGCGATTGCACGACAGGTGCACTCGATGGCTGTCGTCAAGTATGGGCCCATGTGCCACCTGCTTGTTCTAAGCCCCGCCCACGCGGAGATCTTTGCCGACTCAGGCTGGTCGAAGGAAGATATCAGGAGCTTCGTTTTCGATGCCAGGGCTCAAGTCGCCCTGGCAAGGGTGGAAGCCGAGGGAATCGCCTACCCGCAGGAGGAGTGGGTGAAGTCGATCGTGAACATCGTCGACAAGGCCAGTCTGGCTCCGAGATCCAAGGAGAGCGGTGATCTCGCCATAGTTGTCGGTGGTGCCCCCGGCACCTACTGTTCGACCTTCGTTTCCTGCAGCCGGGCGGGCGCAACGGCCAAGATAGACCCCTTCAAGCCCCGGAACTGGCCGGAACTGCTGCAACAGGCTGGGGAGGAGTTGTAGGACCGTTCTGGTAATGGCAGGCGATGAATGGGAGCCAAGGTAGTCGGGAGAGGCACAGAGACGAATAAGCTAATGGGGTGAGGAAATGCAACAGGTCAGCCAGAATATTTACGTGGAGACCGGATTCCACGGGTGTAATGTAGGGGTGCTGGTAACGCCGGAAGGGCTGGTGATGATCGATTCGCCTTTCAGCCCATCGGATGCACAGGTGTGGAAGAAGGAACTTGCGCGGTTGGGCCAGATCACTTACCTGGTCAACACGGAGCATCACATCGATCACACCACGTGCAACTATTTCTTTCCCTGCCCGGTGATAGGCACTGACCAGGCCAGAGCCGCCCTGGACAACCCGCAAGTCTCGGAAGCAGCCCGTCGGAGGGCCCTCGAGTTGGCGCCCGAAGCCGCTCCGCTGCTCGAAGGCTTCAAGCTCAGAATCCCGACCATTTGCTTCTCCGAAAGAATGTGCCTCTTCGTTGGTGGGCAGGAGGTGCGCTTGATTCGGCTGCCCGGGCATACCACCAGCGGACTCGCCGTTCACATCCCCCAAGAAGGGGTCGTCTTTACCGGCGACGACATAGTCTGCCGCCAGGGCCCGTCGTTCCACGAGGCGCTCCCTACCCAGTGGCGCCGCTCCATCGACCGGATCGAGTCTCTCGGCGCGAGCATCGTCGTGCCTGGACACGGCGAGGTCTGCGACAGCGGCTACATCGCGGAATTCCGGACGGAACTTGAAGCTACGCTCGGAGCCATAAGAGAGGCAATCGACCAGGGATTGACCAAAGAGGAAACGGTCGAGCGGACCGAGCGGATCGATTGCCTGAGCAAGTACGAGATCTTCCGAGCCGGTGTGCCCGAGGCACGGCTGCAGTTCTCGCGAGTGGGAGTGAGACGCCTGTACGAGCTATTCACGGGAGAGATCCAAGAAGTTTAGAGCTCCGTATCCTGTTCCTGCACACTTGCTGTTTTGGGCAAGGGAACGATGGCCCCCGCGCTCAGATCCACCCAAACCTTGCTGCCTACTTGAAACTCGTGCGAGGGGTTAGCCAGCGTTCGCAGATGCTGACCACCGATCTTCACTTCGTACTCGATCTGATTGCCCACATAGGCCGCCAACACCACTTCGCCATAGAAAACGTTGGTCACACGGCTGCCTCGTTGAGCTGACAAGGTAATATGCTCGGGGCGGACTGACAGGATTACCTTGTCTCCTTTTTCAAGCTCAGGGTCGGCGCGGCAGTACACCGCTTCCCCCAGGTCCTTGCTCTCAATTGCCAGATACTGGGAGGCAGGTTCTAGTTCTGAACCAATGCTTGAGCCCAATACGACTTCTCGTACTCTGCCCAGGACAGAATTGGTCACTCCGATGAACTCGCTGACAAACCTGCTGCGTGGGCGTTCGTAAATCTCGCGGGGCGGCCCAATTTGCTCAATGCGGCCTGAGTTCATTACCACTATGCGATCAGACAGAACCATGCTTTCGTTTTGGTCGTGCGTGACGTAAATGGCCGTTGTTTTCAGTCGCCGCTGCAATTGTCGCAGCTCGAAGCGCATGCGCTCCCGAAGCTTGGCGTCCAGGTTGCTCAAGGGCTCATCAAACAGCAGGAGCTGCGGATCGAAGACCAGCGCCCGTGCAATGGCAACTCGCTGCTGCTGGCCTCCACTGAGCTGCGTGGCCAACCGACTTTCCAATTCTTCGAGCCCCAGCAACGCCAGGGCCTCCCGGACCTTACTCTTGACTTCGTTCTTCGGGCGGCGACGGACGTGGAGTGGATAGGCAACGTTCTCAAAGATGGTCATATGCGGCCAAACTGCATATGACTGGAAGACCATGCCGATGTTCCGTCGCTCGGGCTGAACGAAGATGCGCTTTTCCTTCGAGCTAACGATTCGGTCCCCAATCCAAACTGTGCCGGTGTCGTTTTCCTCTAGGCCGGCGATCATGCGCAACGTAGTAGTCTTGCCGCAGCCGCTGGGTCCTAGAAGGGTTATTAGCTCCCCATCCCGGATGTCCAGATCGACGTGGCACACGGCCATGTGTTTACCGTCAAAGGATTTGCTGAGGTTCTCCAGTCGCACAGACGGCATGCTAATCCCCCCACGTGTGGCATCTCGCGCTTACGGTTCCAAGTGCGGCGTTCCCGAGCCAAATACCCTGTTTCGCCGTGCGATGCTGGAGCTTGACAAGGCACCACCGCTCGGCCGCTGGTCGCTTATCATGGCCCTTTCTGGGCTGTTTCGAATCGCCTAAAAGCCCCTTCGTTGTGGGTGCGGAGCAGGCGGCCTAGATCAGTGCGTTGCGCCCGCCGGTCCATGTGGCGCGGCAGCTCCAGGCTCATTGCCTGCGTCCGATCAACCGCTACTTGCCGTAGATGGCCTCCATCTCTGCGACGATCTTGCCTATCCCGTCGAGCTCTTCCATGGTCCACAGCCATACGTCGACCCCTACCGTCGCGGGGAGAAACTGTGCGACTTCTCCGCCATAGTTCACGTCCCCTCGGACAGGTGTCGAACCCGCCTCCAATAGCAGTTTCTGGCCTTCTTCGGTCAGGAGCCAGTTGATGAGGAGTCGTCCTCCATCAGCATTTCGAGCACCCTTGACGACGGCGTTCGTGACCGTAACGCCGCTCACGCCCTCGCGTGGGACAATTCCCTTGGTCGGCGTCCCCTTGAGCACCGCGAAAAGGTCCATGAATTTCACCGGGAAGAACACGGCAAATTCTCCACGGGCGAGGGCCCGCAGGTTCTCTGCATAGTTACGCGTGAAGTGAACTTGCTGCTGGGCCAACTGCTCGTGAT
The DNA here is from genome assembly GCA_016210495.1 of Chloroflexota bacterium. Next base: position 24,061 of record JACQUC010000119.1, on the reverse strand, counting down.
ACTTGCGTCCGAACCTGGAAAGCAACGATCCGAAAAGCGTGTTTCCGTTTCCCGGTGCGCGAGGGTCATCGGCCAACAACTTGCCTTTCCACTTGGGATCGAGAAGGTCCTGCCAGCTCTTGGGCTCTTCTCCAGCCTTCACCAGGTCGGTGTTCACCAGGATACCGTAGGTGTTGATGGCTACCGGCACGTTCAGGCCGCCGGGATCCCGGTATTTCTCGGGCACGAACCTCAGGTTGGGTAGAGGGCCAAGCTCCTGGAACACCCCCAACTTGGTGCCTTCCATCGCAAAGCTCGGGCCAATTTGAACGGCATCCGCTACAGGTCGGCCAGTCGAGACCTCGGTGATTACCCTCTCCCTCGACTCGGTCGCGCGCATGTTAGCAAAGTCAATCTGCATCCCTAATACTTCAGCCGCCCTGGCCGCCACCCGTTCAAGAGGACCAAATCCATACCAAGTTACCTTGCCCTTGTCCTTGCCCGCCTTTGCGATCTTGTCCCACTCGCCACTTTCGACCGCTTTTGCATCCGACTTGGCTGCTGGCGCGGCTGGGGGCTTGCTCTCGGCAGGAGCACACGCCGCGATGACAACAGCTACCAGTATCGCCAGTACAACCAGAGCAGCACGCACCTTAAGGACGTTCCCAAGTCTCACGTTTTCACCCCTCCAATTGCTTTCTTTGGTTTCTCACCAGTCAACTTGACTCCATCTGTATCTTAGCCTTGTCAAGGCGCCTAAAGTAGCCCTCTAACACCCGCAGGAACACTAGCAAACCCAGCATTAGGATAGCGACCACGCTTACAACCTCAGATCCCCCTCCTTCCCCCCAGTACTTAAGGATAACCACTGGCACCACCTCATTCCCGGGAGTATACAAGAAAATAGATGTGCTCAAGTCACGCATAAGCATGGTAAAAAGCAGAATAGCACCCGCCAAAAACCCTGGACGCACCAGAGGTGCTACGATTCTCAAGAGTGTCTGCCCTAGGGTGGCACCGTGCACGCGCGAGCATTCCTCGAGATCAGGACTGATCTGAACGACGTTACCCGTCATCACGCGCATCGCCACGGGGAGGCCTATGTTGATGTACGCTACCAACAGGATCCAAGCTGTACCATAGAGGTTTAGGGGTCCCGGTAGCAGCGCATATCCCCACAGGCTTCCCAGGCCCAAGACCGTGCCGGGCACGGTCCACGGCAACCAGGCAACGAGGTCCAGAAGTTTGTTGCCCCGGACCTTGATGCGCTGGACGAAATACGACACAAGCGTAGCCAGAGTCAGCGCAATTAGTGCACCGCCGCCCGCGATGATCAACGTGTTCTTGAACGAGCGCCAGACAACCGGGTCCCCCAGGACACGTTGATAGTTGCCTAAGGTGAACATGTCTGCTGTGTAGAGGCCGAAAATTCTGAAAAACGAACTCATTATCAACTGCGACACCGGCAAAACAAGAGCCACCAGCACATACACGCTGCAAAAAGCAAGCGCCACCCATTTCGCGGGCCCAAGTCTGATCAATCGAGGCTGGTAACCCTTACCACTTATCGTGGTGTACTGCTTTGCACCTAGCATCCTCCATTGAATAACGATCAAAACCATTGCGATCAACATCAGCGACACCGACAGGGCCATACCTTCCGCATACCTTGGAGGGAACCTGCCCAGGATATTGACATAAATGCTGGTTGAAAAGACAAGGATGTTGGCCGGTACGCCCAGCAGAACTGGCGTGTCAAAAGCCTCCAGACCCCGGATAAACGTCAGGAGCGTGGCTCCCAGGATTGCGGGCTTCATCAGAGGCAGGGTTATCCTGAACAGGGTAGAGATGTTGCCAGAGCCACTCATCCGTGAGCTGTCTTCGAGACTTGGATCCATATTCCGAAAAGCCGGCACGATTAGTATGAACACAAACGCTGTCGAGAATTGCCACATATGCCAAATAATGCCGCTCATCGAGTAAATGTTTAGAACAGGCGTTTCGACACCCGGCAGCATCATCAGCAGCTTGTTTATTGAGCCGGTTCGTGGGTTGGCCAACATCGCCCATCCTAGGGCTGTTAGGACGGAGGGAACAAAAAATGGCACAGCCAGTAGCGTCTCTAGTGCCCGAGCTCCTGGAGTATCGGTGCGAGTGACCACCCAGGCCAGAAAAACACCACTGACCACTGCCATCACGGTCTTAGCACCGGCAATAAAAAAACTGTTGAACAGCACTCTATAGGTGCTCAGGTCCGATCCATAAGTGTTAATGTATCCTTGGAACGTGAAACCGCCTGGCCGTCCTGGTGGTGCTCCCCAAAAGCTGCCAAATACCACGCTGAGCATGGGGAAAATGACCACGAAAGCGACTGCGGCGAACAGAGCGACATAGACGTATCTCCATGAGCCATAGACAGGCATTCTTATCTCCTGGTGCAGGAGGCAGCTTAGCGCCGTCCCCGGGACAATTCCGCGCAAGAGCTCACAAGGTCTCCCCGAACTGGCCCCCGAACGTTCTTCTAGCGCGACCCGCCCGGCCGCAAACCAAAGAACAGTCTGATGGACCCACAGAAGGCTTTATCTGACCCCAGTTCCCGCCAATGCCGTCAGCACCTCTTCAGCCGTCCTCACTCGCGCCACGTATGGGAAGACTCTCGTCATAAAGAACTCATCGTCTACTGGATCGCCGCAAGCGCAGCAGTCGCTGACAACAATAATCTCTAGGTCTCGATCGTTGGCAGCGGCAACAGAGTTTGCAATCGAGGAGTTGGTGAGTAACCCGGTGTAGATGACGGTGTTCACGCCAAGCGACTTCAGCCTCACATCGAGATCGGTGCAATAGAAGGCCGAAAACCTGCGCTTGTAAACGACGTGATCGTCCGGTGTAGGCTCCAGACCCTTTACAAACTCGGCGCCGGGGGTTCCCTCGACGCAGAAATGGATGAGGTGGAATCGATCACCTAGTCGAGGCAGGACCAGGTCCTTCATATCTTGCCTCTTGAGGTGGCCGACGAATACTATCGGCATCCCCACTCGCCGTGCCTCGCTAACCAATTTTTCAAGCTTAGGGATGGTTCCTTTTCTCTCCAACATCTGCGGAATCTTGGCCAGGACGGTGCCCTCTGCTTCGAGAAAGCTGCGCTGCACACACTGTACGATTAGAGCGGTGTCCTTTGGGTCGATAACGGTCTCCATCAGCTCTACTCCTCACATTTCTTGCGGTCGTGGGCTTCACCATCCGGGCTAGGACGCCAGTCATGCCAAGGCCCCCTCCTTCTCCAGCACCTGAGCGACATCAAGCATATCCAGCTCTGCCATTTTGTTCCTGGTTTGAAGTGCGGTCCTCTCGTCCCAGCCGTGTCGCCGGTAATACTCGTCTAAGGCTGCCTCCAGGTAGTTGGAGGCCTTCATCCCCTTGGCTGCGCCCTCCACCTGGGGTTCATTCATCCATCGCTCGCATAGACTGTCGTGTTGCCGTCTCAGCCCCAGCCTGGAGTTAAAGGCTTTCTGAAGGTTGGCTACCCTCTCTCCCGCGATCAACAGCTCGTCCTCGGTCAGAGTCATCCCGGTAACAACCTGCAAAGCCCGCGCCAACAGCTCTATGCTGATTTCCCCTTGTCTCGTCAGGAAATTGCAGATGCTGACGGAGTTATTTATCGCGTATAGGATTTCCGCCACGACCTGCGCTGGCCCAAGCAAAGCGGTGGAGAGCGGGTCCCCGGCTTTTGCCTTGCCGAAGTACTTCATAGACGGTCCTGGCCGCAAGCCGGCTCCCCTACCGTGGTGCGCACCGACGGAGGCTACCGCGCAGGCCAGCCCCATCGCCGGGAAGCCCCGGGCGGCCCCTTCGTGAGTGGCGCCACCCTTCCCGTAACTGGCGTATTTCAGTATGTTTGTATCCTTGAGTCCGCCCAACTCCAAGGCAGCCCGGTACACGCCTTCCGCCAGGATCTCCCCTAGCTTGTTCTGCTTCATCGCAGTAGCCGTAATGAGCTCTTGCAGCGCCCGGTAATTACCCCATTCGAGGGATAGCGGCTGGCCAACCAAGCTAGACGTGTCATCCTCGTTGATGATCCCTCTCTCCCACAACTCCATCAGGAACGACAGGCCCATTCCCATCTCGAAGGTATCCATACCGTACTGGTTGCACATCTTGGTGAGGTGGGCCACCGCCGGCGTGTCCGGTACATCGCACGACGCTCCAAATGGATTTGCGGCCCCGTATTCCGGCCTGGTGCCCCATTCACCGGCGTATTCGGCGGCGGCGGGACTCTCGTTCCCCTTAATGCGATGCCAGTGATTGCATCCGAAGAGACATCCAGCAGAGCAACTCGTAGCGCGAAGCCCCATGTTGTTCACGTACCAGTCATGATCCAGCCGGTCGAGCTTCTCCGCCGGAAGCAAGTAGCCCTGGCCGTTGCGGTAAGTATTGAAGCCCAACGGTTGGTTTCTCCGAAAGGCTTCCGACGTACCAAATCTCATGCGCTCCTGCCTATCCGCGCGGCCTCTTGTCAGTGGCAGATACTCATCCAGCAACCGGAGCAGCCCATGGGGATCGTGAATGCAGATGCCTTTGGTTCCTCGAGCAGCGATGGCCTTGAGGTTCTTCGAGCCCATCACGCAGCCACCCCCACCCCTGCCGGCCGCGCGGTGACAGCTAACCATGATCGAAGCGAAACGAACGAGATGCTCGCCCGCCTGGCCGATGCAGGCGGTTTCGATCTCATTGTCGCCCAGCGACTCCCTAATGGCTTCGTTCGCTTCATCCGCGGTCATTCCCCGAAGATGGCCTGCATCCTTGATTTCTACGTTGTCGTCCTCGATCCAGAGGTAGACCGGATGCTTAGCTTTTCCGGTGATGACAACGTGATCGTAGCCTGCCCAGCGCAACTGAGACGCAAAGAAACCACCGCTGCTGGTTCCGCCGAAGATGCCGTAGGCCGGCGACTTGTAGGTGAACTGCATCTTACTGCCGGCGCCGAAGGGGGTACCGTTAAGAGGACCGGAGCCCGCTATCAGAACATTGTCGGTGCCCAACGGATCGATGCCGGGCTTAACTTGTAGGAAATGCTCCCACAGCAAGCGCGAGTTGATGCCATCGCCGCCCAGGTATTTGCGACGCAACTCTTCGCCCACCGGTTCGCAGGATATCCGGCCGGTGCTTAGATCAACCCTAAGGATAAGACCCTGGTGAGGCATCATCTTCGTCCTTCTCGAACTGGGTGTTCGCCTTTATGGTCGTCGTTGCGGTCTGCGTCCTACGGGGTCGCGGGCCGCGCCAGGCACGCCTTCTTCTTGCGTGGAGTTGTGTCCCACGCACCCGCGGTGATTCACCGTTTCTTGGTGGGCCCCCCTGCTACCTTCCTGGTAATCCTGTGCGGCTCGACGTACTCCAGTGCAGACGCTTGGGGGTACGGCAGCGACGGGAATTGGTTGTCAGGCCTTGGCGGACAATACTTGACGCAGGCCGGTTCGCCCCCGCAAAGGTCGCATTTGAGCACCTCCTTGTTGGGCCCAACCCATATGGCGTCGAAGGGGCAGGCCTCCATACAAGCCAGGCAGCCGATGCATTTGTCCTCGTTGATAACGACCGCCGCGGTGTTTTCGTCCAGCCACATGGCTTCAGGAACAGGACAGGCGTGCTGGCAAAGAGGCACCGTGCAATGTCGGCAAATCGTGGGGGCACAGGAACCGTCCTTGTACGAGCGGCTAACTCCTATCCGCGACAGCGAAGGGCTCACAGTCCCGGTCTTCACCAACGAGCAGATCATCTCACACTGCAAGCAGCCCGTGCAGAGGTCGGGGATGGCGCGGAAAACCTTGCTCCTCTTCATCTATCCTCCCTCTGCCATTAGGAAAATAGCTACTTCGTCACCTTCCTTCAGAACGACGTCCGGGGCGGCGCCGATGCCGTTAACCAGGACCGCCGCGCCTCTGATCACGTCCGTCATTCTGGTGCCGCCAGAAGCAGATCTGAAAGCCTCGCCGTGCCCGTCCGTCAACGTCTGGGCCAAGCAAGCTAGTGTCGGCTTCTCCAATTGCAGAGTTTCGCCGTCGGTCCCGATCAATCGGGAGAACCCGGTGCCAAATGCAACCCTTATCGTTACCATCTCAAATCCCGTTATCCAGATTTATGCGCTGAGCGTCTCCTCACCAGGTACCGCCGCCTCCCCAGTTCTTCCCACCCGGGACCGGAGGTGTGCGGCTGGGGTCAGGTGGGTCCGCTACGCCGAGTCGGAAGTGTTCTCCTGTCTCCTTCCGCTTCCAGCGCACCGCCCACATTATTGGATGCCGATAGTCAATCGCTCCCTCATCCGAAAGAGGACAGTGCATTACGCAAACACCGCACGAATAGCACTCATCAGGATGCTGCACGTGCGGGGCTTTGCCCGTTTCCCTGTTCGGTGCAAATACGTCTATGGGACAAACTTCCACACAAGCGTTACATCCTGTGCAGACCTCCTCATTGATGATGATTGGCTGCCCGCAAGTCGAGACGCTGGGATAAGTGTAGACTGTATAGGGTTCTATCTTTGCCACCTGCACACCTCCAGATAGTAACTCATCATTCTTCCGGCGAGTAATGAGACTCGTAGTTGTCTTCCAGGGAGCCCCAGAAATTCATCGACAGTTCCCCAACCTTAGGCTTGCCATTATCCTGCGATACCGTGAGGAACTTGTGCCACTCGGGAGGATCGTCCTCGGGGTAATCTAACCTGTAGAACTCAAGCGAATCGCAGCTTGCCTTGCGTGCCAGAGATGCATTGAGAATTATCTCGCCGACCTCGAGAATGTCGTAGGCCTCCAGAGCTCGCATCAGTTCATGTGGCTCACGGGCGAAAACCCTTTGCCCCTCTGACTCCCTGAACTCCTGCAACTGGATCAACCCTATCTTCAGCATTTCGTCGTTCTTGGTCTTCGGGCAATAAAGCTGCATTGTCCGGCTGATTCCCAGGTTGAACTCCTTCCAGTCCACCGCGCCCTTAGCGATGGACCGCTCACGCCTCACAGGCGCGTAGACCCGGGCCCTCTCCTGTTGAACCTGATCGGACGACACAACTGGCTCAGAAGCCTGCCTGGCGTAGTCGGCGGCGTGTCTGCCGGCCCATCTCCCGGTAGTAGCGGCAATGGAATGGCCCCCCGTCGCCCAGACGCACTCCCCGGCCGCGTACAGGCCCTCGAGAGTGGTCCGCATGTCCCAGTCAACCAGGAGACCTCCGGCAGCCGGTCCGGCCCTCAGCTCGCGCCACGCCTCTGGCCCCGACGGGCTACCCGTGTATCCCCCGGAGCCGGCGTAGTGCCCGTAATATTGAACCATATCTTTTTCAGGATCAAAGCCGCTTTCCAGGTAGTGCTTGTAGATCATAATGCGGGTCGTCCCCTCCTGGCCTATCATGAAACCCCAGATCTTCCGGCGGTAGGTTTCCGGTAAGCCGGGGGTGTCGCCGTAGAATGGAGGAACGAACTCACCCTTGTTTGCACGCTCACCCAAATCCCGGATGATAGTATTTCTCCTGAACTCGTATTTGGGAACCCACGGGTAGTAGTGCTTCCACCCCGTGCCCGGATACGACAGGTTGAACTTTTGCCCCGGAGCTAGCTTGTTTCGCGCTTCGATGGAATCGAGAACGTTTCCATCGCGGTCGATCCAAGGGACCTCCTTCCCTCTGGAATCCACCAGGCCGCACGGTTCCCAAGCACCTTCAGTCCTAGCGCTACAGTCGACGAAGGCGCTGAAGCCACCCGAGACCTTGCCGCTTCTCTCCATCGTGTTGAATGCCGCGCCGGCTTTCCAGGCCATTGCATGGCCGCTGCCAACGCTCGTGTTTGGGCCGAGGTGGGCAAAAAGGCCTCCCAGTTCCTGCGAGAAAGTCCAAACTCGCTTGGGTACTGAAAGGCCCATCACAACAGCCTTCGCCTTAAACACGTAGAACGCGCCGGTTCGAACGTGCACCCCAGTCGCCCCAATAACCCTGGCCCCTTGCTGGCCGCCTTCAGTTAAGAGGCTGCTGGCCGCGATTCTGTCGAATATCCTTACTCCTAGCCGCGTGCACTCATTGTATAGTGCCGGCTTCACGCCCGTTCCCCACAGCAATATTACGTACTTGTTCTCCTCGTCGTGGGCGTATAGGAGTTTCGTTTTCTCGTCCCTGAAGTCCGCACCCTTGAATTCATCCTCGGTGTCTCTGACCTTAACTCCCATCTGCTCGACTTCCAAGAGACACTCGTACGAATCCCGGCAGGATATGTACTGAGTAAGGCCGTTGAACCAACCATCAGCACATTCGAGCGTCGCTTCGACGAACTCCTCGGGAGAGATTGGGCAGGCAGGGTTAGTAAGCGCGTTCGCCCAATGGTCAACCCCTGGTCCGTTGCACCCGCTTCGTATGGTCGCTCCTTTTTCGACCAGGACGACCTTCAGACCCTTTTTGGCCGCCGCAATGGCCGCCCAACACCCAGCGATGCCGCCACCGAGCACAACGACATCGGCAGAGACTTCGTTCACTTCCTCGTAGTCGATAGGGTAAGGATAAAGCAGTGACTCAAACTCAGACAAAATAAGCTCCTCCTTCGCTCGAGTGTGTCACAGGCCGCTGGCAACCTCGAAACCGCTTCCGATCGCTTCCCTAATAGTGCGAGGAGCGATACAATCGCCAGCTAGATAGACTTCAATCCCCTCATCTTTCAGGGACTCAAAGAGTCCAGTAATTGGCTTGGTGCCAGCGGCAATCACGATTGCATCCGCTTCGATGATTGCCCTGTTCCCTTCCTTCGTCCGGAGGATCACACCTTCACTGTTGATCTGTTCATACCTCACGCCGCTGAACTGGACGACACCTTTTTCCAGCAGTCTACGCAACAGGCGCATCCTAACCGATGCACCCAAATCACCGGCTATCTCTCCCCGCCGAGCGGCAATAGTGACCTTCTTGCCCTCGTCGGCCAGGAACTCGGCCAGTTCGGCCCCAATCCGTCCACCACCTATGACGATAACCCTGTCACCAATTCGCACTTTCTCCGTCAACACATCCTGGGCAAAGAACACGCGCCCCTTTTCAACACCGGGGATGTCCGGCAGGTAAGGACCCGCCCCAGTTGCTACAATTACCGCATCTGGCGTGACTTCCTTGACGTAATCCGAGTCCACCTCCTTTCGCATCTGAACCTTAACACCAAGCTTCCTGACTTGCAATACCAGGTACTCGATAAGCTCCTGGATTTTCTCCTTGTGTGGTGGAATCACTGCCAAGCGTGCCTGCCCGCCCAAGTGCTGTTCTTTTTCGCAAAGGATTACATTATGTCCTTTCAGGGCAGCGATTCTTGCCGCTTCCAGGCCGGCTGGTCCGCCCCCAGCAATGAGCACCTTTTTGATCCTGTCCGCCTTTCTTATGCTGTACTTGCCCTCTTTTCCGACGGCATAGTTGACCCCGCACTGTATGCTTGCATTGTTACGAATAAATTCGTCGGCGCACACGTTACATGCCAAACAAGGCCTGACGTCATCTACTCTTCCCGACAGAACCTTGTTGGGAAGCTCAGGGTCTGCCAGCAACCCTCTCCCAATGGCGACGAAGTCGGCCTTTTCCTCTTCCAGGACCTTCTCTCCCGAGAAAGGGGTGACCCGTCCTACCGCTACCACGGGTATGCTAACAACTTGTTTGATTGCCTCTGCCAAAGGAATAAGCAGACCTGGCGGATCAGACATAGGTGCTCTGTGTATGAAAGCATAAGCCGAATTGGGCAAACCTGCCCCGGAGACGTGAACGGCGTCCGCGCCAGCATCCTGAGTCATACGAGCGACCGCCTGAGCCTCTTCCAAGGAGGTTCCATTCTCTCCAAACTCGCGACCATTGATGCGACACCATACGGGGTAATCACTCCCGACTCGCCCTCTAACGGCCTCAAGAGTCCGCAACAGGAACCTGGCCCTGTTTTCAAGCTTGCCACCATAGTGGTCTTGACGCTTGTTCCAAAATGGAGATAGGAACGTCGCGAGAAGATGACCGTGCGCGGCCTGTATCTCCACCCCATCGAACCCAGCGTCCCTGGCCCTGACCGCCGCTTCAGCAAAGCACGTCACCAGCCTCTCGATTTCGCCAACCGTCAATTCTCTAAACGAGGCTGGCCCCGCCGTGGCAGGTGAGGAAGGGCCGACCGGCAACTGCCCTTTTGGAGCTTTGCCCGAGACACCGGCGTGGCTCAATTGTATAGCGGCCCTGGCACCGTGTTTCTTAATTACCGCCGCCAACTCAGCCAGGCCTGGCAGGAACCTGTCGTGATCAATCGCCAGTTCGTAGACCCCGGTCCTGCTCATTGGGTAGTCCACAGAAGTGCACTCCACAACGACCAGTCCGGCCCCACCCGCTGCCCTGGCCTCGTAGTGATCCTTGGTACGCTGAGTCACGAAGCCATCGCCGGTGCCCAGGTTGGTCAGCATCGGTGGCATCACGATCCGGTTCTTCACGCTCATCGAGCCGATCTGGCCTGACTCGAACAATCTCTGGAACGTCGCCCTAACAGCCACTACAGCTCCATCACTTTCAAATCCGGCGAGATCCGTAATTCGGGCTCCGTAACTGCCTGAACATCTTCCACAGTCCAGCCTGGGGCTACCTCTTTCAACCACAAACCTTCGTCGCTCACATCGATTACTGCTACGTCGGTAATGATCCGGCTCACGCGCCGCCTTATGGTCAAGGGGAGCGTGCATTCTTTTACGAGTTTGGGCTGACCGCTCTTGCTCACGTGTTCCATCCCCACGATCACTCTCCTTGCACCCGCAGGCACGTCCATAGCGCCGCCCATTGTTCCAACCTTTCCCGCCGGGTCCGTGCTCCAGTTAGCCAGATCTCCCTTTTCGGAAACTTGCAGTGCCCCCAGGACCGTGACGTCGACGCGGCCGGTCCTGACTACGTCGAAGGCCTCGGCTGCGTCACAAACACATGTCCCAGGGACCAGCCGAACGTAATGACCGTTTGCATCTACCACACTGGAGTCCATCAAGTCTTCTTGGTCGGTGTCCAGAGCAGCGCCGTAGCCCAAGATACCGGTCTCGGAATGGAAGATAATGCGATAGTCGGGAGGCGTGTAATTGACAACCTGGGAGCCGATACCAATACCCAGGTTCACGACGTCGCCGTCACTCAGCTCTCTGGCTATTCTCATTGGAATCACATCCCTCGGCAGCCGCTCCTTCACCTTAGGCCTCCTTGAGGAATCCGCAGAATACGATCTACGTATACACCAGGGGTGACCACGCAATTGGGGTCGATTCCGCCCGGCTCGACGATCTCATCGACCTCGGCAATTGTCACATCACAGGCTTTGGCGATCAACGGATTGAACCCACGGGCGGTGTTTTTGTAGATCAGGTTGCCTAGCGTGTCTGCCCTGTGCGCGCGCACGAAGCCGTACTGCGCTCTGATGGGATATTCGAGCAGGTACTCCCTGCCGTCGATCACCCGCTTTTCCTTCCCTTGCTCGTAAAGCGTGCCCACGCCGATAGGACTGTAGAATGCCCCGACGCCGGACCCACCAGCTCGAAGCCGGTGGGCGAGAACACCGAGGGGAACAAGTTCGCGCTCCACTTTCTTCTCCCTAACGGCTTTCTCGAAAGAGGAGGCCAGGCCAGATTCCCCCCTGTCCCACGTGACCAGAGCCTTCTTGACCTGGCCGTTTTCGACCAGGATATTTGGCGTAACAAACCTGGCGAGCGGTCTTTCCCTGACCCCGACCCCAAAGCCGAAGTTCGAGCAAGCGACTATCGTGAGATCCTTTGGCCCCAGGTCGCTTAGGGCCATGATTAGGTTCTGCGGAATGCCCGCCGGGCCGATGAAGGTCATCACCATAATTGACGATCCTTCTCCGATGTCAGCCACTGCCTCCGCAAAACTGTTCAGTACTTTGTTCTTCACGCCATCACCCCAACAGTCCTTGCTACACAGCCGAGGAAAACTGCCATGACGAGGCCCAAGAGTGTGCCCGCTACTTGCGGGGCCAGAAAAGCCGTTCCGCCTCCTCGTTCAACCAGTCACGGAACTTAGGATGAGCCAGGCTGATCAGCAGCTTGGCCCGCTCACGTTGCGTCCTGTATTGCAGGTTAATCACTCCTTGCTCGGTGACAACCCAATCGACCCACGCTCTGGGCACAGTGACGACGGTTCCAGGTTCGAATTGCGGCACGACGCGTGACACCTTGCCACCACGAGCCGTGGAGGCGTAAGCGAAAATCGAGCGGCCTCCTTTGGACAGCATGGAACCGATGGCGTAGCAGAACTGACCACCCGGCGCGCTGAATACCGTTGAACCGAACGACTCCGAAGCCACCTGGCCAGTTAGGTCCATTGAGAGGCACGACTGGATCGCAACCACGTTGTCGTTGCTCGCGATGGTCCGGATGTTGTTCACGTACTCTACATCCAACAGCTCGATCGCCGGGTTGTTCCGGACGAACTCCTCCTGATCCGTGTACGCGGCATTGATCCCGGTTGCTACCGCTCTGTGCCTGTGGATGTTCTTGCGCGCCCCGGTGACAACTCCAGCCAACATCAGGTCGATCATGCCGCTCTGTATGTTCTCCGTATGAACCCCAAGGTCATTCTTGTCGAAGAGGTGAGCGCAAACCCCCTCAGATGCCTCACCACCACCGATCTCGATCGTGTCCCCATCGTGCACCAGGTCGGATACCAGCCTCCCGATGGCGGCCGCTTCATCGTCCTGGAGCGTCGGACGTTCCTTGGGCCTTGACTTATGGCCCAGCGCCCTCTCGACCAGGAAGTCGATCTCAGAAACGTGAATGAAGTCGTCACCCCCGTAGAAAAGGGTGCTGTCGGTCACTTCGCCGATGACTATCTTCGCTCGCCGGGCGACCAGTTTGGAATACCACGGGTAAGGGCCTAAGGCACACACGCCACGGCTGTCCGGCGGCGACACCCGCAGGATGAAGACATCAGCAGAGAACCCGTCATGGCGCCCACCTTCCAAGACCTTGGTTCCCAGCGTGTACTCGGCCACGAGAAAGTCGTAAAGGTTCTCTTGAAGCCCAGGTCGCTGCTCGATGCTGGGGAACTCCGTGATGAGTCGAAATGATTGGTCCCAGCCCGCCTCCTTCCACCAGTTGACCCCTGGCACAGGACTGGCAAAGGCCTGCCAAATAGTGACGTTTTCCAGTTCGCCACGCCTTCGGGCAATCGCCGCGACCATTTCGTAGGGGGTAGGCCCCAACGCAATCCTAACCCTGTCGCCACACTTGATCAGGCTGGCCGCTTGCTCGGCCGAGATCACCTTCTCCTTATATCTTTCTCTCCAGTCTATGCCCACGTGGCTCCTCCGAGGCCAGAAACAGCCTCAAATCGTGCGCGCTAACGCGCTGGCGCTATGAATCGCGTGCTGAATGGTCTTCGGCTCGATGCAGTCGCCGATAGTGTGAACGACTGGTACTTCGCCCTTCAGAAACTTCAGGAGCTCTCTGTTCGGCTCGCGGTCAAGTGCGATGATGACGTTGTCGGCCGGAATGAGCCTCTCCTCCCCGGACCTGGAAACAACCTGAACCCCGCCATCCACTATCGACCTGACCACGGTTTCCGTTAGAACCGTCACACCCTTCTCCTTGAGGCTGTTCGCCACATAGTTTCGCCTGGCTCTCAGGTACTCGACCGTGCTGATGGTACGGCTGGATTTCTCGACCACTGTCACTGCCTTCCCATCGATAGCCAGCGATATGGCGGTCTCTATTCCGTGCCCGCCACCGAGCACTGCGATCCGATTCCCCATTGGAGGTCGGTTGATCAGATACGTGTCCAGGGTCATCACGCCAGGCCTCTCTACCCCTGGGATATCGGGCAACCGTGGGTGGGAACCCGTGGCCAGCACAACCACGTCTGGGTTCTCGCTTGCGACGGTTTCGCGTGCAACCTCCGCGCCCAGGAGAATCCTTACTGGGAGCCTCTCCAGTTGTTCCCTGAGCCAAATAACGATATTCCTCAAGTCCCTTGTGTTCAACCTGGGTATCCGTGAACTCATCCACGTCACCTGGCCCCCAAGGTCGGCAGCCCTCTCGTACAGGGTCACGGCGTGGCCGCGCAGAGCCGCCACGCGCGCGAATTCCATCCCCGCGACCCCACCACCAACGACGATTATCTTGCGAGGTTCGTCGGCCTTGACGATCTCGTACTCCCACGGCATGCGGCCATACTCGTAGTTGATCGCGCACAACGCCGTTTGTCCTAGACCAGCTCGCAAAGTGCAGCCAACGTCGCAGGCGATACATCGCCTGATGTCCTCGGGCCTGTTTTCGATGACCTTCCTCGGAAATTCGGGATCGGCGTAAGATTGGCGACCGAAGGCGACCATGTCGGCTCGCCCTCGTTCGAGGATATTCTCGGCCAATCGAGGATCGTTAATTCTGCCCACGCCAATAACCGGCACGCTCACAGACTGCTTGATCGCTTCGGTGATATCCATGAAACAGCCCCTCGGCCGGTAGATGGGCGGGAACGTCCAGGAATCCATCGTGAAAACCTGACCCATAGAGACGTCGATGGCCTGAGCTCCGGCCTCCACATAGGCCGGCAGTATCTTCTTGATGTGGTCGACGTCGGCCGAGCCTTCCACCTTCAACATGTCATCCCCGCTAACTCTGATATACAGCGGGACGTTCCCCAGTACCTCCTTGCACCTTCTGATCACTTCCACGCCGAACGCGGTTGGCTCACCCCACCTGTCCTTGCGCCGATTGAAGAACGGAGTGTGAAATTGCTGCAGGAGCAAGCCGTGGGCAAAGTGGAGCATCACCAGATCGAAGCCGGCCAGCCTTGCCCGGCGCGCAGCCGCGGCGAAGGCGCTGATCAAGTCCTCGATCTCCTCCTCCTTCAGCACGTGCACCTCGTCGTTGGGTCTAAGAGTTATGCCCGAAGGCCCCATTGCTCTGGCCCCCAATGTCTCCTTCCTGCCTACCGCGCCGGAGTGCATCAACTGTATCGAGGCCTTGCCCCCAAATTCGTGTATGACCTCCACAAGCTCGTTCAAGCCGCCGATGTAGCTATCGTTCTCGATTCCAAGCATACGGTTCATTTGGTTCCCATCGCGCCTCACCCACGTCGCTTCGACGGTGACCAGCCCGTAACCACCCTTGGCCCTCTGCCGATAGGTCTCCTTCAAGCGCTCCGTGACGTGCCCGTCCGGCGTGCCCAGCCACGCGCCCATAGGGGCTGCGACCATCCGGTTCTTGATCTCCACGTTTCCGATCTTTATCGGCGACACCAACCGAGGAAACTGCATCTTTACGCTGGACCTCACATTCACACACGCTCGGCGCTTCGGCCTGTGCGCAGGTGGCTCAATCGAAGAGATCCAAGAACCGGGCGGCAGGATGTCGTCATTATTGACGAAATCCGGAAAAATCAGGCTGGCGCTTCTCCAGGAAAGCCTTGACCGCTTCCATCGATTCGTCGGATCGATAATACGACCTCAGCAAATTCTGCCCCAATTCCCCGATTCCGGCCAGTCCCTCCAAGTCCGCCTCGAAGGACGCTTTCAACGCCCTTAGGGCCGTTGGACTCTTGGCCAAGAGGTTCTTGCACCAGAGCTCAACTTCCTCTTCCAGTTCCGCGTCGGGCACTACCCTGTTCACCAGTCCCATTTGCAGGGCCTGTTCCGCGCTGTATCTGTCGCACAGATACCATAATTCTCGTGCCCTCTTCTGTCCGATGGCACGAGCTAGGTGTGCAGCGCCGAAACAGTCGAAGCTCCCGGTGCGAGGACCAACCTGCCCAAATATGGCGTTCTCGGACGCGATCGTCAGATCGCAGATGACGTGCAAGACTTGGCCACCGCCGATAGCGTAGCCTCGGACGGCCGCAACCACCGGCTTTGGGATGTGCCGAATCATCCAGTGGAAATCCATCACGTGTCGGCGCACGCCGTAACCTTTCCCCTTGCTCCGCACCGAAACATCGCCACCGGTGCAGAAGTGTTTGCCTGCACCTGTGAGCACGACCACGCCAACCGTCTTGTCCAGCCAGGCATCCTGCAGGGCGTCGCAAATCTCTCCCGCCGTCCGCATGGTGATGGCGTTCATCTTGTGCGGTCGATTGAGGATGACCTTCGCGACGCCATCCCGTTTCTCGTAAAGGATCTCCTCGAATTTCGCTGGTTCTGCACTGACAGATTTCGTACTCAATGCAGATCCTCCACGCGAAAACCGGTGCTCCTCGATGGCAGCGAGACTGTTGCCCGTCCAGCGCTATGCTGGCCCCGGTGGTTTTCTGCCCAGAGATCGAGATCGACCAGATGCTCGCCATCTTTCACGTATTTCGATGCCACTTTTCCCTTCAGCCAGGTCGCGTCGCCGAGCATATTGAACCTGCTGATTTTGACGTACAGCTTCTTGAGAAACGCGTCGTCCCCCATCCAGTGGGTCAGCAAATTGCCGAACCAACTTACACGTTGGCAGCCGTAGTCATAGGCCGCCGGGAGGCCCACTTCCTGGGCAAAGCCATCCTCCGTGTGAACCCTCTCGGGGATGTCCAACACACCGGTGTCGGGATCAATGTGTCCCCACGCCGGATGCTTCTTACGGTACAAGTACAGGAACTTATGGGCTCCACCTCGGCCGAAAGCGGCACCGCCCAAGGCGCCGGCGATAAAGCCGTGGATGTCGGTGACGTTGAGTGGCCCTTTCACCATCGGTTTGATGAGGTCGCCCTCGTTCACATCCTCCCAATATCGGGGGTTGGCGCCGCGAATCTCCTCGTTCAGGTACGCCTGCTCGATCTTGGCCATCTCCTCCGGCGAGTAGCGATGCACCTTCGCCTCGGAATAGGTCTGTCGCTCCCTCATCGCGGTCCGCTCGGCCCTGATCGTCCACGAAATGGTCTTGGCGAGGGCCTCGGACCGCTGGTTGGAATATATGGCTTCGCCGTACTGAATGATAATGCGGCCGGCGGTCTTGCTCTTTTTTTCTACCACGTCCACCAGTCTCTCGACCACCGATATCCGGTCGTCGACGTAGATCGGACGATAGAACTCCCAATCGTTCCCGGAATGGAAGCCGTGGACGCCGGGAAATCCTTGCGTGGCACCCGAGGACCACCAAACAGCATAAAGAAAACAGGGAGGCGCGACGATGCTACCCCATCGCGTCTTCGTAGCGTAGGTCGGATCACGAAAAAGAGGGTTATCGTCTCCGATGCCGTCGCAGAAATGCCTTATGGCATCCTGGGTGGCGGCCTCGCAATAGCGGGGCGGCCTCCTAATCAGGCCGATCCGCTGTCGCACCCGCTCGATCTCTTCGTCGGTGATCTTTCCCTGGACCATGCCAACCGCTTCGCCTGCCATAGCGACCCTCCAAGTCATCTCATCCAAGTCCACGTAGGCCTTGCTGAGGGGCTACCCCACCGTGGCTTTTGCGCAACTGAGCTTGCCGTTCTCGAAGAAAGGAATCTCCCATCAGGGAAAATCGTTGCAGTAACAGAAAGATAACGAGCGGTATTCACTGTGTGTCCGAGCCTCTAGGGCGAACCGGCGCCGCCCTACGGCTTCCCGCCAATAGTCCGGATGTTAGCACGGACAATGGCCTGGCGAAACTACCCAACTGGGTAGTTTTCGTGAGTCACCTCGATTTCCAAGAGCTACGACCAGTGGCTGACCAGGCAACATTTGCGGCGAAGTCTCGTAGGGGTCCTTCTGCGGAAGGACGTGGTCGCCCCGTCACTGCCAGGTCAACGACGTCATTTCCGACGATACTCCCTGCGAGAGCTCTAAGTGCACAGGCGAATCCGGTATCGAGCCCTTTGGCAGCCTTCCATAATGCGCGCTTGGCCCCTAGCGCCACACTACGTCGTCAAAGACCAATCGCTCGGTGCATCTCCTACTTGTCGGCATAATCGTACCAGCCTTTGCCGGACTTGCGTCCGAGGTGACCGGCGTCCACCAGGTTGCGCAGCATTGGCGTGGGCCTGAAGCGATCCCCGTGAGCCTCAGCCAATGACGTCAGGCCCCGGTAACTGGTGTCGTGCCCCACGAAGTCACCCAGTTCGAATGGGCCCATTGGATGGTTTAGCCCCAGCCGGATGGCTTTGTCGATGTCTTCCTTGGAGGCCAGCCCCTCCTCGAGCATGCGATAGCATTCGATCCGTAGCGCAAGGGTTGCTCTCGTGGTGATGAAACCCGGCACATCCCGGCAGACTACAGTCTCCTTGCCCAGTCTCTGCGCCAGTTCTCGAACAACTGCTAGAGTCTCGTCCGAGGTTTCCAGACCGCGGACGATTTCAATCAGGCGCATGATCACCGGGGGATTAAACCAGTGAGTCCCAACTACTTTTCGCGCCCTCTTGGTAGCCGATGCGATAGCGGTGATACTAAATTGAGACGTGTTTGAAGCCAGGATAGTGTGGGAAGGACAGAGGGCATCCATGTCACAAAAGACACGTTTCTTGAGCTCGAGATCCTCCGGCACAGCCTCGATGACGATATCGGCGCCCCGACAAGCGTCCTCCAAATCGGTCGACGTACGAATTCGGCTGGTGGCGGCGTCGGCAAGTTCCGGAGTCAAATTACCGGACCTGATGAGCCGCTGCAAACTGGCTTCTATCGAATCCAGACCTCTTTGGATGAAGCGATCCTCGACGTCGTGCATAGTAGTGCTGAAACCAGATTGAGCGGCGACCTGGGCAATACCGCTGCCCATGATCCCCGCGCCTGCAACGGCAATATTGTTGATCTCCATAGTGGCAATCATCTCCTAGATTGATTGGCTGGTTGAGGCCACCTCCATTCAAGGCGCTGAGAACGGATTTGGAGAGGTTGGCCAATGGTACCTATTTCAGCATACAAGCTCAGCGTCACAGCAGGCACATGGTTGTAGTATTTCATCGCGGCTACCATCGAGTGCAGGAAAGCCATTCGATGATGCTTCGAATTCCCCTAGGACGTGATCAGAATACCGCAAGTTGGTTCGTCCGTCAACAATCTTGTCATCTTGTTTCAATCTTGTGCAGAGCCGGGCAGCACATTTGGCAGCGGTTAACAAGGCGCTCTAGTTCTTTGCCTGTTCCGGTTTGCACGACCTGTCGGGCGCCACTGTGGCACATCAACAGCTTCAGCCGCCTCATCCAGAAAGAGTATGGTGATAGGCTCGACGAACGAGGGAAGGGATACCTCCGGCTCCTGCGCGACGGCAGCCATAGGATGGACCAGTTGATAGACGCTATGCTGAAGCTCTCACGAGTGAGCCCTGCTGAGACGCTCCGCCAGCCGGTCGACCTGAGCAAGATTGCTGTATCGACCCTGGCCGAGCTTCGCAAGGAGCAGCCAGAGCGCCAGGTGGACTTGACCGTTGCCCCAAATGTATAAGCCAATTGCGATCCACAGATGCTGCGCATCACGCTGGAAAACCTGCTGGGCAATGCCTGGAAGTTCACCTAGGTGCGTCCGGTGGCGAAGATAGATTTTGGAGTTGGACAGCGGGACGGCAACCCGTCAGGGATAATGGAGCGGGTTTCGACCCGCGTTACGCGGACAAGGTGTTCGCTCCCTTCGAGCGGTTGCATAGGCCGGAGGAGTACCCCGGCACGGACGTCGGCCTGGCCACCGTGCAGAGGATCGTTCATCGCCATAGATGAGCGAGCCAGGCAGTTCAGGAAGAACCGGTCCGATTTCATTGAACTAGCGGTCTGGGCTTTCATAGGGCAACTGATACGTGACGAACAAGACGCCAAAGGCAGCATCCATTGCGACGAACTGGTCAGCCTACCCAAATCCGTGTTGACCAACTTCATCGGCACGCTTCCACCCAAGAACATTGACGTCTTGAACCAGGCCTTACTGGTGGCCCTCGAGATCCGGGAGTAACTCAGAAGGCGCACTGGCGATGTGGCCCCACCGAGGCATTAGCCTCCGTGGCACTGTGGTCTACGCGCTTGCCAGATTGGAGCCGACGAGTGGATTCGAACCACCGACCTAGTGTTTACGAAACACTTGCTCTACCACTGAGCTACGTCGGCATTGTTAACATAACTGACGCTCACGATCGTGGAAATGAACCGCTCGAACCCCTCGTGCCTCCTTACTATTGCCCCTTTCACCGAGCTCAGCCACCCCTCAGGGAGTGGTTACTCGAATTCCTTCCTCAATCCGCACACCCAGCCGTAGCCACTTGCGACGGCACACACGAGCGCACTAATTACGGTCGATTTCCTCTTGCTTGTCTGGTACTTGCCTCAGTTCTACGGCACTTGCCTGTGAACCAAGCAGTGGGCTTGGGGCCCAGTTCAACGATCTCTGACGATCTACGGGGCCCACCAGCGTGAACACAGCGAGTGCGTACAATGTATTGATACCGTATTGGTCGCAAGTTGTCAAGTTCACAAGCATCCAGTTCACAAGCATCCACCTGAAGTTTTGATATAAGGCATGCAGTTGCTAGAAAGTCAGCATGTTGCTGGAAGGAGGGCGAGCGGTATATAAGAAAGGGGTATATCGATTGGGTGGGGGGGTGTGGTGGTCCGTCAACAGACGTCAGAGGAGATCAAGCGGAACTGTATTGGGAGGCTAGCCTGGCAGACCGCAGGGTGCGACGATGCCGGGGTGGCCAAGGCTATCCACCAGGGAGAGGAAGTAGACGCTGTCTACAATCTGGACGAGGTGGGCCTTCTGGACGAGTTCTTCCACTTCCTGGAACTTGTCAGGGTCTTTCCCCTCATCGAGGGGATGCAGTTGCCTGGAGTCGAACGGGTGCTAATTCCCGTAACGCAATTCGTCCTGCTCTATGTGCTCAAGGTTCTGTTCGGTATCGAGTCGATGAATGCGTTGCCACCGCTGCTTTTGAGCAACGTAGCCATCATGACCCTGATCGGCTTCAACGCCCACCAGGTGGTCAATGGTTTCACTCGCCGGGGTGATGACCGCCGACGGAAGAAGCCCAAACAGGGGCCGTTAACGCCGCAATGCCTAGCCCAAAACATCTGCAAGCTAACTGTGGAACAGATGATGAGTTTCTTCAACGGAGTGGTGCGCTTGATCGTGGGCATGGGCTTTGTGCGGTCCTTCAGGGGAAGGATGACCGTTGCCCTGGATGGCAGCAAGTTGCCAACTACGAAGAGCTATGAGGGGCGAGGCTGCTTGAAGGTAGAGGGTAAGGTTAAGGATAAAGACACCGGCAAGCTGGTCAAAGTGGTGAAGTATATCTTTGGTTGGAAAGTGCTGGTGCTGATTGAGGTGCGAACACGGCTTCCCTTGGCGGCAAAGGTAGTGAAGATCGAGGAGTATGAGGGACGATGGCTAGTGCCGCTGGTGAAGCAAGCGCAGGCCAACTTGGGGGACAAAGCGCGAATCGTAAAGGTGGTGGTAGACCGCGGTTACCTGGACGGAGAAGACCTTTGGCAAGTGGATCAGAAGGGGATAATCTTCGTTATTGTGGCCAAGTCAGGGATGGCGGTAAGGGAGGACGCCAAGGCGCTGGCGCGAGAGGGGAAGGTAGTGGAGCGGGTGGAGGTCGTGCGCCACGGGCATGGGCGGAACGCGACGACGGAGGAACTGAAGACCCGGCTGGTGGGAATTGAGGGGCTAACGACCTATGACGATTATGGAACGGAGGAGCACGCTCGGCAGAAGAATCGGAGGGACTTCGAGGGCAATGCCATCAATGCTGTAGTAGTGCTTGCCTGGGAGAACAGCGAACAGGAAGAGGAGAAGGGGCCGGTCTATCTGACCAACGGGTCGGTAAAGGACCCATTCGCCGTGTTTGACGACTACGATTGGCGTAGCGTGATTGAGAATGGGATCTTCAAGGAAGGGAAGCATCCCTGGCATCTGGCAGGTATTTGGAGATAAGAGCATGCAGCCGTAAGTACGCTAATTGTTATGACTGCTATGGTGTATCGTGGTCGTTGTCGAGCTTGCGTGGGGGAGCTCGATTGTGATATGGTTCGGGACGAAGTTCGGTGGTGGGGGTGGATGGGGATGTGGGTTCGGCAGGATAAGCGTACCATCCTACAGCGTTTGAAAGAAGGTAGCCCGATCCAAACGATTGCCCCGCAGGGCAATGGGGCTCTCGAAGAACTGGTGGCCTTGAGTATTGAACTCGGAACCTTTGAGATGCTGGATTCACTCGTGGTCAAACGGCAGCGAGAAGGCATACCTGATTCGCTGCTACTGCACACGCTGTCAGTGCTTCCGTTTCTCGCGGAGGGCTCGCTCGATGGTAGTGCAAAGGCACTATTTGCCGAGCCGGCCATCCTGATCGAGTTAGGCTACGCTCCCGTGGCTGTGGCCTTGCGTGAGGGAATCTCACACCGGCATCGAAGGCCCGAGGGGAAGACAGAGCAGTCCGTGCCCGTTCACCCGGACACATTACGGGATGAATTGGCCCGGCTCAGCGAGGACGACTCGATTAGTTTGCAGGAACGGTCCTTCCCACAGCCACGTGGGAAGGACGCGTGCTGTACGGCAAGCGGCTAATTCGCAGCAAGAAGATGGTAGTCGATGGGACAGGGCTAGGGGATGGCGAGCGAGTAGTGGTCCTATCGGCGTTGACCGGTAACGGGTTAGTGCCTTTGGTCTGGGAGTTTCTGACTGGCGATGCCTCGGAGAAGGGGAAAGAAGCGGCAGTAACTCGCCGGCTGGTGGAGCGGGTGTGCAAGGTGGCGGGAGAAGGGGCGATCGAACTACTACTCGCGGACGCCCTTTACGCCGACGGGCCGTTGTTGGCGTGGTTGCAGAGCAAGGGGATTGTTGGGCTGGTTAGGTTACCGGAGGATCGTCTGCTGTGCGCTGAAGCGTTGAGCATTATCCGGTTGGATGGAAATCAGTGGAGGGAACGGCGGCAAACGAGAGTGCTCAATGGGCACAAAGAGACGCGCAAGGTCGAGGTAGCGTGTGCTGGCCAGTTGACGGAATGGGACAGCTACGTAGCGAAGGCGCAAGAGTTGGGCATAGCCGAACCGGGCCTGTTTGTGGCATTTGTTCGGCAGCTTGAGCCAGTCCTTCCCAGGGAAGGACCGAAAGACAAGGAACTACTGTGATTGGTGAGTACGCAGCAGTGGCCGGATGGTTGGCAAGCGTATGAAGCGTACCGGCCGCGCTGGTGGCAAGAGAATGCCGGGCTCAATGAGCTTAAGGAAGGGTGGCTATTGGAGCGATATCCGTGGGGACGAAGTGAGGCGACAGTGCGGGGACGTGTAGCGTTCACGCTGCTGGCCCAGCAGGTGGCGGCGCTCTATCGCCAGGCAGCAGGGCGTCGTCTAGCCGGTTATGGCATCCGGCGGTTGCGGCGAGCTTTGTACTATCGGTTGGGAGGGCCGGGCCTCGTGGTCGTGGTGGAGAATCGTTACGCGGTGATGACTGCCGAGGAGTTGCTAGCGGCCTTAGGTCGGCCGGTTACAGAAAGCTTGCGATGTATTCTCTCGCCGTCGCGCCAAGCTGTCCACTGAATCACAAGAATCTGACTACCAGAGAGGCGTAGTCTGCCTTCCTCGAGGAGGCGGATATGCGCGGTTGGAGTTGCCAGCACCTATCACGCCGAAACGCCTATATGACCGTGAGGGGGTCGGTCAGGCAGGCGTTGACGCAAAGCATTCGCAGAGAACATCTGCCTATCCGAGGCTTCTGAGCGAATCCTTTGCCCCTACCAGGGGTCCGAGCAGCTTATCTCCAAATACCTGGGCATCTGGGGCATTTCCCTCAGAAGAATGAGGCTGGGGTCCAGACATTTGGAGATAACGCCCAGGCGTGGGTAAAATTGGCCGTCAAGCTATGGTCTTTGGCGTGCTTTCGGGCGGCCTAGTAGCGTGTCGGATGGTGCTTCCATATCGTCGGATGGTCAGGGCTGGCGCCGCGTTGTTTTGCTGTTGCTGGATGTCGGCGGAGCCCTTTCGAGTGTAAACTCCTCTCCTCCGTGGCGATGCTCGGCCCGGTACGTTTGGCTAACCAATGTTGACTTGTCCTGTTCCACTTTCAGCCCGACCTCGCTGGAGGCCCCCTGCCATCGCCCTTAAGCGGGGGGCTTAGTTTTCCACGTCTCCTTTTTGGCGCTGGTAGGACGCTCTCTGCCACCGGGTGCCCAAAGATTTCTAAGAGTTGCT
>JACQUC010000110.1 GCA_016210495.1 Chloroflexota bacterium | reverse complement strand
GGGGTTGGGGGATGGGGGTTGGTGAACCGGGTCGCGGGGCTAAAGCCGCCGCGTCAGGCCGGTTGGCAGGCGATTGGGTTCGTTCGGAAGAGGGTGGTTGCGGGGGTGAAGAGAACGGGGAGGTTGATGGCTGGCTTGGGTGTCCTTCGGCGCCCCGATGCATCGGGGTCGCCGGCAAGCCGGCTGGCAGGTGGGACTGCTCATTGGTGGGCTGTTGGGCTAGCTCCAGGATGATGGTGCGGAGGATCGCCTCGGTCTCGGCGTGATCGTCGGATGCTTGGCGGTCCTCTTTGAGCTGGCGGTCGCGCTGGAGGGTTATGAGCTGGGAGAAGGCGCGGTTGATCTGCCGATCGAGGTGGGTCTCGTAGCGGGTCAGGCTGAGGAGGGTGTCGAGGCTGGGGAGGGCGTAGAGGGCGCGGCCCGCCGGGTTGTCGTGGGCGATGATGATGTTCTTCTGGCGGACGGCGATGTGGCCGGTCTCGGCGCGGATGAGGCGGAGCTGGCGCCAGGTGGTGATGGCGATGGTCTCGACGCACATCTCCTCGATGGGACCGACGGGCCGGAGGTCGTCGACGAGGGCCTGGAGCAGGGCTGCGAAGTCGGCGGGGTCCTCATCGAGGACCTCGAACTGGATGTCGAGGATGGCCTGGGCGCGGATGCCGTGCTTGAGGGCGTTCTGCGAGGAACGGGCCTTGCCCTCGGGGGTCTGGGGGCCGGTGGATGATTGGGCGTTACGACGGTTGGCTTGGATGTTGGCTTCGCTTGGCATTTTGGGTTACCTCCTATTTTTTTTGACACGCGGGATTGCACCACGGAGGCACGGAGACACAGAGGGGCGCGAGGGTGGTGTTGGTCTGTGCGTCCGGGCTACTGTGATACGAACAAATGTTCTACTACTATATATAATTCATTTTGGGGGGCAAAAAACAACATTAGTGACAGGTGTCACCACGAATTTTTCAAAATTCGTTAACCGCGGAGTTCGCAGAGGGCGCAAAGGGGGCATAGGGAGTGCCTTTTGGATTTGCCCTACGTGGCCGGCGGTGATGTTGAGTGGGCATCGCGGCCCTGAAGGGACCGCTTCAGGCCGCTTGGCGGGACTCACACCTGATTTGCATCCTGAAGTCCTTCATCTGAAGGACGAGGCCAGCATTCAACGAAGAACTTCTCACTCGAGTAATCCAAGGCGTATCTGTTACGGGCGGAATTGTTTGCAGCCATGTTGGCAAGATTAATCGTAGCCAGCTTACACTCGGTAGAACGGCCACATAGCCTCCAGCAAAGCCAAGCCCCAAAGCGCGATGGGAGCCACATATGGCCAACGCGCTAAGCTGACCCCCGACGCGGGCGCAACTCTCCCTCCCTGGGACCTCCATTGTGCGTAGCTTACTGCCAGTAGGAGTGCCGTTCCGAGGGCTGGCTCCGCTAAGAGCAGGGCTTGGCTGCCGTAAATGGGCGATAAATACAACATTGAAATCGCGCCTGTGAGCAAACCAGCCCAGTATAGAAGTAGATAGAAGCCTTTGCGCGACCCAAGGAGTAGCCACGTCGATCCGGCCAGGGCGACCGCACCGCTCACGCCCACCGTTAAGCCGATAGGCATCGCCCAAATGCTATGCGAAACCCCAGATACGAGCAGCAACGTTCCAGAAGCCAAGAAAAATGAAAATATGGGAAGCGCCTTCGGCCGGGAGCACGTGGTCGTGACTAGGCCAGCCACCCGGGGAATTAGCATCGCGATTGGCCAGACAATTGCCGGGACGCCCATCCACACAAGCGTCCCCTCAGATGACAACCCAAAGAAAAGGCGAGCACTGCGGGCAAATGCCGGATAAGCACCAAAAGAAAATGCGGCGAGAAAGAGCACGACGCCCGCGGTGCCAGCGGGAAACCAGTCGGCAATCGAAGAGCGGGGTCGACCTGTGTCAGCGCAGTTGAGACACTTGACGTCTTGCACCTTGTTGGTTCCACAAGCAGGGCAGGGGTGAAGTTCGGCGCCTCCCCGCAACAAGTAGGGGACCCAGACAAGCATGCCCAGCACGAGGGCACCCGCTGCCCACCACTTGCTCTTCCGTCTAACGCTGCTATCCCTAATGACGTATGCGACCATATAGAAATTGAATGCAACGGCTGCCACAACGAGCATAAATAACGAGAAAACGTTTATGGACCCAGCACGAATTGCCACCGGAGCGCTGAGAAACATGGACTGAAGGAAAACCGATACAAGCACAAGAATCGAAAAAATCAGCCATTCATACCAGGCGGCGAAGCCAGCGACGAGCAATACTACGGAGAGAAGTCCAAAAGCGATGACGAATATGCGCAAGGCGGCTTCACCAAACACCAAATAAGCCAGGAGAACGGAAAGGGATATGATGATGTACAATGCAAGACGCACGAGACACCCCCTCTTTGACAACCATACAGTGTCGACAACAAACTATGGCACGCCAAAGATTTGGAGAAACGCGGGGTTCGCAGTTACGTAGTTGAGCAAAGTGGATTCTACCACAGGCGCCAAGCGATTTCAAGCTTGCAGACAAGTAGCTCGATTTGCCCGGTGATTGACAACCAAGCGCTGCTGCCTTAGACTTGTGCCAGTTGTGTATGGATATGCCCTGAATTGCGCTGGTAAGGAAGCACCTCGGCAATGCTGGCGTCACGGCGCTAAAGCCTCCGCTTCTCCGAAGGAGTCCGGAGTCCTTCGGACAGGCCGCAAACTGGCAACATCGCCTGCCCAGCGGCCTGAAGCGGTCCCTAAATGGCCGTGATGCCTACCCCACCGCAGCGCAGGCAATGTAGGGTGAATCCAATGGCAATGGGTATTGGGATCGGCGCGCCTCTCCAAAGTTGACGTGACAACGACATCTTATCATTCGCGCTGATTATGACAATCGGAGGAAGGAATGGCTCGGAAGACTGAGGCGCCGGGCGCGAGGGCCGGCGGCAATGGGGCTACACTGGGGTTTGAGGCGAAGCTTTGGGAAGCAGCGGACAAGCTGCGGAACAACATGGACGCGGCGGAGTACAAGCACGTCGTCCTGGGACTGATCTTCCTGAAGTACATCTCCGACGCCTTCGAGGAGCAGCAGGGCCGGCTCGTCGCCGAGCAGGGTGGCGGGGCCGATCCCGAGGACCCCGATGAGTATCGCGCGATAAACGTGCTCTGGGTGCCGAAGGAGGCCCGCTGGGCGCACTTGCAGGCGAATGCCAAACAGGCGACAATCGGTAGGCTAATCGACGACGCCATGGTGGCCATCAAGCGGGACAATCCGTCGCTGAAGGGCGTGCTGCCAAAGGACTACGCTCGGCCCGCGCTGGACAA
The DNA here is from genome assembly GCA_016210495.1 of Chloroflexota bacterium. The sequence goes on along the minus strand of JACQUC010000110.1, from coordinate 2,825 downwards.
GCAGCGACTCGGCGAGCTGATAGACCTGGTCGCCACCATCGGGCTGGGGGACGCGGAGAACCGATCGAAGGACATCCTCGGGCGCGTGTACGAGTACTTCCTGGCCCAGTTCGCGAGCGCCGAGGGGAAGAAGGGTGGCCAGTTCTACACGCCGCGCTGCGTGGTGCAGTTGCACACTGGTCTGCCGCAGCACATCGCCGACCTGTTCGCGGATAGCTTCGAGGACTGGGAGTTGGGAGAGGTTCCGAGGGGATGGCGAGTCTCCTGTTTTGGGGACACAGTTGAGAAGTTCGGCGGGGGAACGCCGAAGACGTGTGTGAAGGAATTTTGGGACGGGGATATCCTTTGGTTCGCCGTTGGTGACTCGCCGGAGCCAGGCCAGGTGTTTGTCATTGACACTGAGAAGAAGATCACAGCGGCGGGCCTCGGTAGCTGTGCCACTCGTATTCTCCCTGTTGGCACAACGATTATCTCGGCACGAGGCACGGTTGGGAAGGTTGCCCTCTTGGGCCTGTCGATGGCGATGAACCAGTCGTGTTATGGGCTTCGAGGAGCGAATGGACGTGGAGATTACTACACGTACTTCTCTACTTGCTCAGTAGTTGCCAGGCTGCAACAGCATTCGCATGGCTCTGTCTTCGACACCGTCACCAGAGATACTTTCAGGAACATCGCTGTTCCAGGTGCGCCACGGGAACCTATGCTTGCACTTGAGGAGACAGTGACGCCAATGCTGAATGCTGTCCTAGCTCGGCGTCACGAGTCTCGCACGCTGGCCGCGCTTCGCGATGCACTGTTGCCGAAGCTCACGTCGGGCGAGATACGGGTAAAGGGCGTGGAGAAGACAGTGGGGTGCGCGGTGTGAAGGAGTAATACCAAAGTATGTGAAGCGCGAAGAGCGCAAAGGATCTGAACCGCAGATTAAGCAGATTAGGGGATTTCACAGATACCGAATCTCGGCCATCTGGTAGTCTACGCTAATCCGCCGGAGGCGGACGTCCAAGGCGTCCTGTAGGTGGCGTCAATCAGTGGTTCAGACTCTCCGGGCACTGCTATGAAAATAGGTTTTCATTCTCGTTGGTGGCCATTGAAACTTTGCGGTGGATATCCGCGGGTTTTCATCCTTGGTGGCGCCCCTCTGGGGCGTGGATAACTAATTGAGGCATGGTCATTAGTGCAACAAGGCGCGCAAGAAGCGGACTGGGAACGTTGAGCCGGGAGCGCGGGAGTCTCGCCCGCGTGGGGGCGGGCCCCGCTTTGCGGGGCGCTCCCGGATTCCACCCAGCCAATCATGACCAAGCCTCAACTACAGTAATTATCAGGACCGGCTTCGGGTGGGTTTATTACGGCCCCACTGGACTGACCTACAGCGATACTGGTGACGATGACGGGTTTGGAAGGCTGAGATGATGGCGACCTTCACTGAATCGGAAGTAGAGAGTGCGACCCTCGAGTGGCTGGAGGAGCTGGGGTACGCGGTGCTCGGCGGGCCCGAGATCGCGCCGGGCGAGGCGGCGGCCGAGCGTGAGAGCTACGGGGACACGTTTTTGCCGCGTCGGCTGAGGGATGCGCTGGCCCGGTTGAACCCGGAGATTCCGCCGGCTGCGCTGGAAGAAGCGTTCCGCAAGGTGACGCGGGTGGCGTCGCCGTCGCTGGTGCAGAGCAACCGCGCGTTTCACCAAATGATCGTGGACGGCGTGCCGGTGGAGTACAAAGAGGCGCATGGCCGGATCGTGCACGGGAACGCCCGGCTGATCGACTTCGAGCGCGGGCACGGGCTGATGCAGGCCATCGCGCGGGTGAATCGGGTTTTTCGCGACAAGCCGGGTGGGCTGGTCGTCGACTACCTGGGATTGGCAGACCAACTGCGCAAAGCGCTGGCCGACTACGCGGGCAGCGGCGGGCAGGGAGAGGCGGCCATCGACCAGGAAGAGGCGGTGGCAGCGCTGTTGGAAAAGCACGAGGTTTGCTGTGGCATCTTCCACGGCTTCGACCGGTCGCCGTGGCGGACGGGCAGCCCGGCGCAGCGGCTCGGGCTGTTGCCGGCGGCGCTGGAGCACGTGCTGGCACAGGAAGACGGCAAGGCCAGATGCACCAAGGCGGTGATGGAGCTGTCGCGCGCGTTCGCGCTGGCGGTGCCTAATGAGCAGGCGCTGGCGATCCGCGACCTTGAGGGCCATCGCGCAGGAGCTGGTCGAGACGGTGCGAAAGAACGTCACCATCGACTGGACGATCAGGGAGAACGTGAGGGCCAGGCTGCGGGTGATGGTGAAGCGCGTTCTGCGCAAGTACGGCTATCCGCCGGATAAGCAGGAGAGGGCGACGCAGACGGTACTGGAGCAGGCGGAGCTTCTGTGCAGGGACTGGGCGGCATAGACCGCCATTGTTTGATTTTTCTGCGGATGGACTGCTCTGCCGTCCCCGGGCCTCTCTTCAGCGGCCGCAGGTTGCCGGCTTCCATCGCCCAAGCTGGCAAGTGCCCGCAGGGTGCAGAGCGAGCACAGCGGCCCCAACGCTGCACTCTCCCAACCCCTCGCCCCTGATATGGATGGGCTTGTCAACAATCAGACAAGCGTTGGTTAGCACCTTTCCCTTTCAATCTGCACTGTGAAGATCAGCCGCGCACGGCTGATCTTCACAGTGCAGGACGCAGCACGACGCCGCAGCGGCGTGCTGCGGTAGGCCCGCAAGGAAGGAGCGGCTGGCATTGACCACAACGACGATGGATCAGCCTGATATGCGCGGGTTGAAACCGCATGATACTGTATCCGTCGGGAGCTGCCTCCATCTACAGACGTGGGTTCGGGCGCCCTTTTCAGGGCGTT